>DASWQX010000052.1:0-5071 GCA_036403495.1 Thermoanaerobaculia bacterium | reverse complement strand
CCCGCCGGCCGATGCGCCGCCGCTCGTCCTCGGGCAGGTCGCGCAGGATCCGCTCGACCTCCCCGGAGCTCGCGGCGAGGAGGATCTCGCGGCCGGGCTCGAAGAAGGTCTCCAGGCCCGGCCAGTCGTCGGAGATGATCGGCGTGCCGCAGGCGGCGGCCTCGAACAGCCGGATGCTGGGCGAGTAGCCGGCCCGCCGCATGTCGGCGCGGGTGACGTTGAGCGTGTAGCGCTGGCGGTTGTAGAAGGCGCGGTGCTCCCCCGGCGGCAGGTGCTCGAAGCGCTCGACGTTGGCGGGCCAGGCGGTCGCCGGCGGATAGCCGGGGCCGGCCAGGGCGAAGCGGCGGTTGCCCAAGCGTCGGGCCGGCTCCAGCAGCAGCGCCTCCACGGCCGGCTGGCGGTCGTCGCTGTAGGTCCCCAGGTAGCCCAGGTCCCAGCGCTCCGCCGGATCCTTCGGGCCTGCCGGGAAATAGAGCGCCGGATCGCACGAGCAGAAGAGCGGCAGGGCGCGCCGCGCGCCCAGCTCGCTCTCCAGGCGTTCGAGGATGGGGCCGCCGGTGAACGAGAGGTAGAGGTCGAAGCCGGGGATCTGCCGCGGGTGCAGGTACTCGTAGTCGCCGCGGGCGAGCTTGGCCAGGGTGACCGGGGTGTCGATGTCGTAGAAGGCGGCGACGCCGCGGGCCTGGCCGAAGATCCAGTCGGCCACCGCCTCCCCCTGCCGCACGTAGGAGCCGAGGATCACGGCGTCGGCCTCCCGCAGCCGGACGCGGAAGCGGCGGTCGAGGTCGGCGAGGTCGCGGTAGAGCTCGGTGACGCCGTACGGCGGGCAGGGGAGGTCGCGGTGCGCGGCGTACCAGGGGGCGTCGTGCTCCAGGAAGAGCACTCGGTGGCCGCGCCGTGCCAGCTCGCGCACCAGGCCGCGGTAGGTGGTGGCGTGGCCGTTCCCCCAGGAGGAGGTGATCGAGAGGCCGAGGATCACGATCTCCAGCCGCTCGCGGCGGGGGCTCGCAGGGCTCAAACCCGCACCCCCGCCGCGGCCTGCCGCCCCTCCAGGATCGCCTCCACCTGATCGGCGCGATGGCGGTAGGTATGCTCCCCGTGCACCCGGCGCCGCGCGGCGAGGCCGATCTCACGGGCCCGCTCGGGCGAGAGCGCAGCGAGCAGGTCGGCCACCTCGCCGCCGGACCTCGCCAGCAGCACCTCGCTCCCCGGTTCGAGGAACTCCTCGATGCCGTCCCAGGCGTCGCTCACGATGCAGGCGCCGGCGCCGGCGGCCTCGAACATGCGGGTGGCCGGCGAGTGTCCGAACCGGGCCATGCTGTCGCGGTTGATGTTGAGCACCGCCCGCGGCGTGCAGTTGAAGGCGTTGTGGTCGCGGGTGGGGACGTGCCCCAGCGGCCGCACGTTGGTGGGGAGCGAGCCGGCGTCCCAGCCGCTGCCGCCGAGCAGGAAGCTGCGCCGCGGGAGACCTTCCGCCGGCCGGCAGAGGAACTCCTTCACCCGCTCCTCGCGGTCCGGCAGGCGGTTGCCGAGGAAGGCGAGGTCGCAGTCGAACCGGGGGTCCGGCGGCACCATGTAGTGCGTCGCGGGATCGAGGGCGTTGTAGACCGGGATGCAGTCGCGGGCCCCCAGGCGGCGGTAGGCGTCGACCACTCGCGGGCCGCCGCCGTAGGTGAGGATCAGGTCGTAGCAGGGCACCAGCGGGCGGAAAGGGTCGGCGGGATCGGCCGCCATCCGCTCCAGGGTGGCGGGGGCGTCCACGTCCCAGAAGACGACGCGGGTCGCCGGCCCCCGCAGGGCCAGCACCTCGCGCTCCAGCAGCTCGTCGAACACCCCAACGCCGCTCGCCTTGACCACCAAGTCGGCGCCGCGGGCCTCCTCCAGCATCGCCAGCGCCATGCTCTCCTCGGCGGCATAGACGACCACCCGCGCCCAGTCGGGGTCGGGCATGTCGCGGTGCTGCTGGCGCTCGAAGGCGTCCGGCTCGTAGAAGGTGATGGCGTGGCCGCGCTCCGCCAGGGCCTTCAGCAACCCCCGATAGTAGGTGGCGGCGCCGTTCCAGTAGGACGACACCAGGCTGGAGCCGAAGAAGGCGATCCGCTGGCTGGTCTTCTGGCCGGTCATGAGGCCACCTCCAGCCGGGCTCCGGCCGGGACCGAGATCTCCTCGTGGATCGCCAGCAGCTCGTCCGCCCGGTGGCCGCAGGTGTGGCGGGCCAGGATCGTGCCGCGGCCGTGCGCCGCCAATTCCGCGCCCAGGGCGGGATCGGCGGCGAGCTCCCACATCCAGTGCCGCATCTCCTCGCCGTCGCGCGCCGGCAGGTAGTCGCGGCCGGCCTGGAACAGCCCCTCGCTGTCGCGCCAGGGGGCAGTGATCAGCGGGATGCCGCAGGCCAGCGCCTCGAAGACGCGGATGGTGGGGATCCCCGGCAGCGCCTCCACGTAGGGGCGGCGCGGGACGTGGATCGTGAAGCGGTGGCGGGCGAACTCCTCGGGCGCACGGTGGTTGGGGAGCCAGCCGCGGTACTCGATCCCCGCCGTGCGCAGCGCCGCCAGGGCCTCGGCGGGATAGCGCACGCCGAAGGCGTCGGCGCGCAGCCGCAGGGTCCGCGCCGGCTCCAGGAAAAACTCTTGCAGCTCGGCCGTGCGCTCGCCGTCCCCCCAATTGCCGATCCAGACCAGATCGGCGTTGCGGGCGATCCCGGGCAGCGGCTTGAAGACGGTCACGTCCGCGGCCTCGTGCCAGACCCAGACCCGCTCCGCCCACCCGCGCTTGAGGTAGCGCTCGCGCACGGCGGCCCCGAAGGCGAGCACGCCGTCGTAGCCGTCGAGGTCGTAGGCGGCGAGGCTCGCCGGCTCCGAGACCGAGCGGTGGTGGGTGTCGTGGAAGAGCAGCGAATAGCCCGGGTGGCGCTTGCGGTGCTCGCCCAGGCGCCGCACCAGCTCGGGCGGATTCCACTCATGGACCAGCACCAGATCGGCGCCGTCCAGGATGCGGTCGAGGTCGAGCGTCTCGAGGTCGTAGAGATGGCTCGCGAGGTCGGGGTAGACGCGGCGGAACCCCTGGAGCGCCGCCTCGCCCCCCTGCTCCGCGAGGAGGTGCGCGCGGCTCCAGCCGTCCCGCGGCTCGTGGACGGCGACGCGGTGGCCGCGCTCCTGCAAGGCGCGGCAGAGGCCGCGCAGGAAATGGGCGTTGCCGTGGTTCCAGTCCGACTCCAGGGAGTGGCAGAAGAGGACGATGCCGAGGGGCCTCCCGCTCATCCCAGGCCTCCCAGCCCGCTCACGGCCACCTCCGAGCGGCGGCGGTCGGCCACCGGCACCGGCTTCGGAACGGCCGGGGCGGAGAGCTGCCGCAGCCACTGAAGGAGCCGGCCGACGCCCTGCCGCACGTCCACCCGCGGCTGCCAGCCGGTGAGCCGCTGGAGCCGGCGGGTGTCGGAGACGTAGTAGCGCTGATCGCCGGTGCGCGCCGGGGCGTGCTCCACCTCCGGCCGGCGGCCGGTCAGCTCGGCGACGAGGTCGAGCAGCTCCAGCAGGCTCAGCGTGTTGCCCGGACCGCCGCCGACGTTGAAGGCTTGGCCGGCGACCACCGGCATCTGCCGCTCGGCGCGCACGAAGGCCTCCACGAGATCCTCGACGAACAGCACGTCGCGCACCTGCCGGCCGTCGCCGTAGAGGGTGATCGGCTTTCCCGCCAGCGCCCGCAGCAGGAAATGGGCGACCCACCCCTGGTCCTCGGTGCCGAACTGGCGGGGCCCGTAGATGCAACTCATGCGGAAGACCACGGTCTCGAGCCCCAGGGTGCGCGAGTAGTCGAGGACGTACTGGTCCGCTCCCCCCTTCGAGCAGCCGTAGGGGCTGTGGAAGTCGAGCGGCCGGGTTTCCGAGACGCCGTGGCGGCGGATCTCCCCGGCGACCGGCGACCAGCGGTCCCCCTCGCGGCGCAGCTCGACGTCGGGGAGCGCGCCATAGACCTTGTTGGTCGAGGTGAAGAAGAGGCGCGGCGGCCGCCGGCGCCGGCGGATCGCCTCCAGCAGCTCGAAGGTGGCTCCCAGGTTGATCTGGAAGTCCTCGCGCGGATCGTCGAGGCTGGTGGTCACCGCCACCTGGGCGGCGAAGTGGAACACCGTCTCCACGTCCCGCAGGGCGGCCTTCACCGCCGCCGTATCCCGCACGTCGGCGCAAACCAGCTCGACCTTGTCCCCGTGCCGCTGCCGCAGCCACTCCGCGTTGCGCTCCACTCCGGGACGCGAGAGGTTGTCGAGGATGCGCACCCTGCGCCCTTCCCCCGCCAGCCGGTCCACCAGGTTGCTCCCCACGAAACCCGCGCCGCCAGTGACCAGGGTCCACCGCTCCCCTCCGTCGACGCCTCCGCCGCCGTTCGCTGCTGTGCTGCTCAAGGCTCCCTCCCTCTTCATTGCCGAGTCAGATCGTCAGGCCGCGGGACGCGAGCTCGTCCCGGGCCGCGGACACGCGATCGACCGCCTGCTGCCGCGGCAGCCACTCCGCCAGCTCCTGCAAGCCCTCCTCGATCGCCACCTGGGGCGCGTAGCCCAAGACCTCCCGCGCCCGCGAGATATCGGAAAAGCAGTGGCGGATGTCCCCCGCCCGGTACTTGCCGGTCACTTCCACGCCGACCCGCGACAGGCCGAGCACCTCGCCCATGCGCTGCGCCAACTCGCGGATGGAGAACGACTCGCCGCTGCCGAGATTGAGCACCTCGCCCGCCGCCCGCGGCGATTCGTAGGCCAGCCGGCACCCCTGGACGATGTCGTGGACGCTGACGAAGTCCCGCCGCTGCTCGCCGTCCTCGAAGATCAGCGGCGGGCGGTCGTTGAGCAGGCGGCCGCCGAAGATCGCCAGCACCCCCGTGTAGGGGTTCGACAGCGCCTGGTCGGGGCCGTAGACGTTGAAGAAGCGCAGCGCCGTCGTCGGCACGTCATAGGAGGAGCCGAAGAGCAGGCACATGCGCTCCTGGTCGTACTTGTTGAGCGCGTAAATCGAGGAGAGGCAGGGCCGCTTGCTCTCCGGCGTCGGCTCGGGATCCAGCGCAGCGCCGTCAGGGGAGACCG
>DASWQX010000051.1:0-3334 GCA_036403495.1 Thermoanaerobaculia bacterium | reverse complement strand
GGTCGCCCTGCCGCGCAGACCCTATATACTCCCCCGCGGTCCGTCCCGTCCAACCCGTTTCCGCGAGGAGGGGTAGCCGTTTATGCCGTCCGATATCGAGATCGCACAGCAGGCCAAGCTCGAGCGCATCGTCACCGTCGCCGCCAAGCTGGGAATCCCGGAAGAGCATCTGGAGCCCTATGGCCACACCAAGGCCAAGATCTCCCTCGAATACCTCGACAGCCTCGGTGACCGGCCGGACGGCAAGCTGATCCTGGTCACCGCGATGACCCCGACCCCGGCCGGCGAGGGCAAGACCACCACCACGGTGGGCCTCGGCGACGCGCTCAACCGGATCGGCAAGAAGGCGGCGATCTGCCTGCGCGAGCCCTCGCTCGGGCCGGTGTTCGGCATGAAGGGGGGCGCGGCCGGCGGCGGCTACGCGCAGGTGGTGCCGATGGAGGACATCAACCTCCACTTCACCGGCGACTTCAACGCCATCGGCCTCGCCAATAACCTGCTTTCGGCGATGCTCGACAATCACATCCACCAGGGGGGCGAGCCGGCGATCGACGTCCGCCGCATCGCCTGGAAGCGCGTGATGGACATGAACGACCGGGCGCTGCGCGAGATCGTCGTCGCGCTCGGCGGTGTCGGCAACGGCTACCCGCGCCAGGACGGCTTCGACATCGTGGTCGCCTCCGAGGTGATGGCGATTCTCTGCCTCTCGACCTCGCTGGCCGATCTCAAGAACCGCCTGGGCAACGTGGTCGCCGCCTACACCCGCGACCGCCAGCCGGTGCGCGCCCGCGACCTCCAGGCCCACGGCGCCATGACCGTGCTGCTCAAGGATGCCATCAAGCCCAACCTGGTGCAGACGCTGGAGAACAACCCGGCCATCCTCCACGGCGGACCGTTCGCCAACATCGCGCATGGATGCAACTCCGTCATGGCCACCCGGGCGGCGCTCAAGCTCGCCGACTACGTGGTCACCGAGGCCGGTTTCGGCGCCGACCTGGGCGCCGAGAAGTTCGTCGACATCAAGTGCCGCAAGGCCGGCCTCAAGCCATCCGGCGCCGTCGTCGTGGCCACCATCCGCGCCCTGAAGTACCACGGCGGCGTCGACCTGAAGAGCCTGACCCAGGAGAACGTCGAGGCGGTGGAGAAGGGGATGGCCAACCTGGAGCGCCACGTCGAGAACGTGCAGCAGCACTACGGGCTCCCCTGCGTGGTGGCGGTCAACCGCTTCAGCTCGGACACCGACGCGGAGTTCCAGGCCATCCAGTCGCGGCTGGCGAAGCAGAACGTCACCGCCGTCTTCGCCTCCCACTGGGCCGAGGGGGGCAAGGGCGCCGAGGACCTGGCGCGGGCCGTGGTCACCCTCTGCGACCGCGAGCCCGGCATCCAGTTCGTCTACGAGGATGCCGATACGCTCTGGGAGAAGATGGAGAAGATCGCGAAGAAGGTCTACCGCGCCGCCGGCATCACCGCGGATTCCAAGGTGCGCGATCAGATCGCCCGCTTGCAAACCGATTACGGTCACTATCCCGTCTGCGTCGCGAAGACGCAATATTCGTTCTCGACCGATCCCAGCAAGCGCGGTGCCCCCACGGATCACACCATCAACGTCCGCGAGGTCCGCCTGTCGGCCGGCGCCGAGTTCGTGGTGATGATCTGCGGCGACGTAATGACCATGCCCGGCCTCCCCAAGGTGCCCTCGGCCTGCAAGATCGACATCGACGACAGCGGCAAAGTCGTAGGGCTGTTCTGAGCCATGAAACGCGTTCTATTCGTCTGCGGTCAAAACGAGCTGCGGAGCCCGACGGCCGAGCGGCTGTTCTCCGGGCGGAGGGATCTGGAGGTCGCCTCGGCCGGGCTGAATCATGAGTCGCCGCAGCCGGTGACGGCCGAGATGCTCGATTGGGCGGACGTCATCTGCGTGATGGAGAAGGCCCACCTGATCCGGATGCGCCGCCGGTTCCGGAAGCACCTCAACCGGCAGCGCCTGATCTGTCTGAACATCCCGGACGTCTACGAGTTCATGGACCCTGCCCTGATCGAGCTGCTGGAGGACAGGGTTCCGCGCTATCTGGGCCTCGTGGCGGCAGGCTGACCGTTCAGGGCGCTTTCGAGGCCCCGGCCAGTTGGCCGACCAGCGCTTCCAGCTTGCGGATGCGCGCGTCCTGCTCCTGCAACTGGGCCTTCTGCTCCTCGATCGTGCCGTGCTGCTTCTGCACCTCGTTGAGGAGCATGGCGTTGATCATGTGGTAGCGCACGGTGAAGGGCTGGCCCTTGTCGTCGTACTGGACCAGGTCCGGATAGACCTTCGCGACCTCTTCGGCCACCAGCCCGTACTGGAGGAGCCGGGAGCCGTCGTCGACGCCGGCCTTGTAGCGGAAGGTGACCGGGCGGAGCTTCATCAGGCCGTCGGTCGCCTCGCCCATGTCCGCCACGTCATCCTTGAAGCGCAGCGAGGAGGTGATCGTGCCCAACTGGCCGGCGGCGTTCACGAAGACCTGCGTGCCGCTGGAGCTGGTCGCGCCGTTGACGCCGGCGAGGAACGCCGCCGTGTGCACGGCCGTGTTGCCGATGCGGATCGTGTTCGATTCGTCTCCCGGCGGGTTGTTGCCGATGTCGATGTTGTTGCTCCCGGCGGTGATGTTGTGGCCGGCGAGAAAGCCGAGCGCGACGTTGCCGGTGCCCGTGGTGGTACCCAGGGAGTTGGCGCCCACCGCCGTGTTGTTGCCACCGGTCCTGGCGCTGGTGAGGGCCTCGTAGCCGACCGCGGTGTTGGCGCTGGCGGTGGTGTTCGAATTCAGGGCCTCGACGCCGATCGCCGTGTTGGTGTTCCCCCGCGTGTTGGAGGGAAGAGAGCCGGTGCCGAGCGCCGTGTTGAGGGAGCCGTCGGTGTTGGCGCTCAGCGAGAACGTGCCGACGCCGGTATTCTCGAACCCCGTCGTGTTGGCCGTCAGGGCGTCGAAGCCGACGGCGGTGTTGAAGAAGCCGGTGGTGTTCGAGGCGAGGGCGTTGTCGCCCAGCGCGGTGTTGTTGCTGCCGGTCGACACCCCGGGGTTACCGGCGCCGGTGCCGAGATACGGCTGGGCCTGGACGCTGGCGGCGAAGAGGGACAGGACGGCGATCAAGAGGAGCGTTGGGCGTCGCATCGAGGGTCTCCTTGGTTATGAAATCAAGGTATTCGCAAGCGTCGATGCCTGTCAAGGCCTCAAAGACGGAACCGGAACGAACCCTTATGAATAAAGATCTGTCTCTCGATGATCGAGTCCGCCTATCGACGACAACAATTCGCGGACTCCAAACAGGGCTGAACGAGACGTTTCAGAGCCGTGGAAGCTGG
>DASWQX010000050.1:0-6864 GCA_036403495.1 Thermoanaerobaculia bacterium | reverse complement strand
CTCAGCTCCAGCTCGTAAAGATCCACCTCGCACAGAAAGATTTCGCCGCGGCGGACGAGAGGTTCGAGGCGATCCGTAAGCGCGCCGAACAGAGCGAGGATTATGAGGTCGCTCTCGAATCCGGCATCACGGCGGCGCGCTTGAAGGGCCTTCTCGGAGACGGGCGGCGGCGGGACGAGGGGCTGGATGATCTGGCCAGGATCGAGCGCGACTGTCTGCAGAAGGGAAACGTGATCGATGCCTTCGAGGCCCGGCTCGCCGCCGGTGAGCTGATGCGGCCGCCGGAGCGAGGCGCGAGGCTGGAGGAGATCGCTCGCGAGGCGCGCCGGCTGGGTCTCGAACGGATCGCCCGCCGGGCGGAAGCGATCCGGGGGGAGAAGTAAGCTCTCCTCCCGGATCGCGCTCATCGTCTCTGCTACCTCAGACCCGCGCGGAAGGCGGCGGCGGAGGCGGCGGCTTGGGGATGAAGATCTCCGGCAGATCGCCATCGGCGAGGAGGCATGGCGGCGGCGGCGGCGGCGGCTTCGGGATGAAGATTTCCGGCAAATCGCCGGCGAGGTCATCCGAAGCCAGGAGCAGGTGGTTGCCCCGCGCGGCGAGATCCGCGCAAGAGGCCGCGGCGCAAGGGGCCGGGCTGGTCAGGCACAGCGGAAGAATGAAAGCGGCGAGCAGCCAGAGCGACTTGGAATCGATCATCTTGCGGGTGGTAAACATAACTTTTCTCCCCTCTGTTGAAAGAGTTTTCAGCTCACGTTTCAGTTTTCGATCGAATCCGGATTCGAAAAACTGAACATTGCAGCCGGCGTGCCAGGCCGGCTCCCGGGGAGATCGATCGATCGGAGGGCGTTAAAGCGGGAAAAACGTGATAATTAACATGTCAACCGCGGCGCGGCGGCGCGGTTGACATGTCAAAAGCGCGACGGCGCGGGACGGGCCGGGGGGCAATCGAGAATCGGGCTGTGGTATCTTTTCGCTAACGTTGAGAAACACTGGAGACCCTCGTAGTGCGCCTACCGCAGGGTTGGAAGGATGGAGAGAGCACCGAGCCATCGGCCGAAGAGCCGAACGCCCTTCCGGTAGCCGGCGACATCGTGGGTGGCTACCATATCCTCGGCCCTCTTGGCGCCGGCGGCATGGGACAGGTCTTCCGCGCCCGGGACAGCGATCTCGAACGCGACGTGGCGCTCAAGCTCCTCCATCCGAGGCTGACCAGCCAGCCGCACGCCATGAGCCGGTTCCGCCGCGAGGCGCGGCTGCTCGCGGCGGTCCACCACCCGAACATCGCGACCCTCTTCAGCACCTTCGAAGAGGGCGGCGTCCGTGTCCTTGTAATGGAGCTGGTGGACGGGGAGACCCTGGCCCAGAGTCTCGGCGCCGGCCGGATGGCCGTGCCGGCGGCTCTCGGCATCGCCCGCCAGATCGCCACCGCCCTCGAGGCCGCCCACCGCAAGGGGATCGTCCATCGCGATCTGAAGCCCGCCAACGTCATGGTGTCGCCCGAGGGCTGGGTGAAGGTGCTCGACTTCGGAATCGCCAAGGTGCTGTCCGGCGAGGGCGAAGGCGCCGCCGCTCCCTCGGAGAAGACCGAGAAGACGCGCGCGCAGGGCGCTCTCGGGACGGCGCCCTACATGAGCCCCGAACAGCTGTGCGGCCACGCGATCTCCTGGCGCACCGACGTCTGGGCCTTCGGTTGCGTGCTCTTCGAGCTGGTCACCGGCCGGCGTGCCTTCTCCGGGAAATCCCGGCCCGAGCTCGTGCGCGCCATCCTCGACGCCGAGCCGTCCTGGAGCGGGCTGCCGGCGGAGCTTCCGGCGCCGGTCGTGGACCTGATGCGCCAGTGCCTGGCGAAGGACGCCTACCTGCGCCCGTCGATGAGCCACATCCGCGGCGTGCTCGAAGGTGCGCTGGCCGGCCCGCCGAGATCCGCGAGCCCGGCCGAGGCCGCCCCGGCGACCATGGTGATCGATCCGACCGTTCCGCTCCCCGCGCCGCGCGAGATCGAAGAGCGTGTCAGGCCCTCGCGGCTCGACTGGGCGCGGCAAAAGCCGGTCGAGGCGATCGCCGCCGCTGGTGCGCTCCTGCTGATCCTCGGCGTGGGCCTGGGGCTCCTGGGGCTGGTGACCGAGCGCGCCCGCGAGGGGTTGATCGGGCTTCCGCCGCTCTCCTACTCGAAATCCGATCTCGTGCTGACCGGCGCCCAATCCCTTGGGTCCTTGCCCTGGCGGGCCATGGCCTCTCTGGCCGCGCCGCATCCGGTGCTCCGCTGGAGCGCCTTCGCCGGCCTCCTCCTTACCGTGGCTCTCCTGGCCGGCGGATGGTTCCCGCGGCGGAGGCGGGTGGCGCTCACCACGCTGGCGGTCAGCGCCGGCGCGCTCAGCATGGCCGCCTGGTTGTACTCGGCGGCGGTCCATACCGGCCTGGAGACTCCTGGCCCAGGCCGCGGCCTCGCCTGTGAGGAGCAGCTCAGCCGGCGCTGGGACGTGAGCGCGGCGTTCGAGACCTGCACCTGGCTGATCAACGACAACCCGAGGAATGAAGGGCGGCGGCAGGGCTTGGCCGGCGTCCTCGGCTTCCTTCTCCTGGCAGCCGGCGGCGGCGCCTGGATGGGAGCGCGGAGCCGGGGCCTCGGGCCGCGGGCGTCCTGGGTCCGGTGGGGGCTCGTCGGCGTCCACGGAGCCCTCGCGCTGTTCTTCCTCCAGTTGGTGCCGGCGGCCCACGCCTACAGCACCTGGGGCGTACGCTATCCGCCGGTGACGGTGAGGACCGACCTGCCCGGCTGCGATCCAGCGCTCGGCCAAGCGCTGGCGTCGGGCTCGTGCTGTGCCTTCAACGTCTCGGAGGACGCGACCGAAGGCACAGTGCTGCTCCTGTGGGGGAGCGGCTGCCCCGGCGGCGCCGGCTTCAAGACCCCGCAGGACGTCGACGCGATCGGCAAGGGCTGCCTCAGCCAGGCTCTGACGCCGCAGACCGTCAACAGCCATTGTCTCTGAGAGGGGTGAGGCGTTCGCCGGATGGGCCTCGGCGAGGAGGGAGTGCGCACCCGCGAGCGGGGGTTCGACGGCGGGGTTCGCGGTGTGGGCGGCCGGATCCGCGGGTTGCGCCCTCGCGTGGGCCGGTTCCCCCCACGCGTGGGGCGGATGGCCCTTGGCGAAGGGCCGATCGCCCCTGGCGAAGGGCGGCAGGCCCTACGCGAGGGCCCGTCGATCCCAGGCGAAGGGGCGACCGCCCTTCGCGAGGGGGTTACGAGATCTCGCGAGGGGCCGACCGCCCCCTGGCGAAGGGGCTGCCGCCCCACGCGAAGGGCGATCGGGCCCACGCGTGGGCGCAACGAGGGCGCGAACGCCTCACGCATGGGGCCTGCCGCCCGATCCGGTCATTTTTCCCCATCACGTACGCCACAACAGGTAATTCCAAGTAGGGGAAGGATTTGCGGGTGGTGGGCCGTCAGAGACTCGAACTCTGGACCCGCGGATTAAAAGTCCGCTGCTCTACCAACTGAGCTAACGGCCCACAAGACCCGGCAGTATAGCGGATCGGGCGGTCGGCGTCAGGAACCCTCTCCCAGGGCTTCGAAGCGGAGGGCGGGGTTGGCTTCGGCGCGGCGGAGGTAGGCGGCGATCCGGCCGACCAGGCCGGCTCCGGCGGTTTCGGCTTCCACGGCCTGCCGGAAGAAGGCGAGGGCGGCCAGGGCCTCGCGGTGGATGTGCCGCGAGGCGAAGATCGGCACCATCTCGGCGGCGAGCCGTTTCAGCTCTTCGGTCCGTCCCTGTTCGGCATAGAGGAGGGCCAGCTCCAACGAGACCAGGGCGGTGTCGTAGGGAATGCCCTCGGCCACGAAGCCGTCGCGGGCAGCCAGGAGCTGGTTTTCCGCCTGCTGGGTCTGGCCCAGGCCCTTGGCGATCTTCCCGCGGACCCACCGGCGGCGGTTCTGGACCCAGGGCTCGTTGAAGCTCCGGTAGAGAGGGCGGGCCTCGCGGTAGAGGCGCTGGGCTTCGAGAAACCGGCCCGAGCCTGCTACGTAGTCCACCAAGTTGTGCCGGGCACAGAGGAGCAGGCGGGGCTCTCGCTCGGGGTCGATGAGGAGTAGGGATCGGTGAAGCAAGACGATCGCGGCTTCGGGATTCCCGGCATGGTATTGCACGGTCGATGCTTTCACGAGCGACCGCCCGGCCCTGTGCCGCTCTCCGTGGCTGAGGAAAAGGTCCACCGCCAGGACAAGCAGATGGAGCGCTTCATCGAAGCGACGTTCGGCCCTCCGCAGAGAAGCCTTCAGATCCAGGAAGATCGCGCGTTCCAAGCCATCCCGGGTGCCCCTCTTCAATTCGAGGTAGGCCTGGCCGAAGGCTTCCTCGGAGCCCTGGAAGTCGAACCGCAGCCGGCAGGCGTTGGCGACGAAGGCCCAGGCGCGGGCCCTGAGATCCGCGATCCTCTCCTTGCCGTAGCGCTCGGCGTCGAGATGGTCGGCCAGCCGGAGCGCCAGCCGGCCCAGGTGCTCGCCGAAGGACGGGTCCTGGAGGCTCGCCTCCAGGCTCCGTTCCGCTAGCAGCTCGTAGACGCCCCAGGTCTGAAATTGCGAAGAGTCGCGCAGGAGGAGGTCGCGGGCCTCCTCAGGCTGCTCGAGCAGCTCGACGTAGAGGCCCGGCGCTTCGTCCCTCTCCTTTTCCAGATCAGCCTCCCACTCGGAGATCGAGCGCCGGCTCTCCGCCAGAGCCCCTTCATAGCCGAATCCGGCGTCGTTCTCAGGAGGAGCCTCGGAACGGACCGAAAGGGGGCGCGGAAGGTAGGCCATCCGCGCGCGGCAGGCCGGGCACCGGGCGAGGTGCCGCAGGAGAGACCGGTGCGGGTCGCCGAGCGAGAGCAGGAGCTCCTCCAGGACGTCGTCATTCGGATGGATCTTCAAACTGGATCTCCTTCCGCCAGCGGCGGCAGTTCTCGATGATGGTCCGCAACAGCCAGCTCTCCGGGTCTTCGAGCATCATCCGGCGCTTGGCGAGCAGCGTCCGGCAGGCGTCGTCGACGATCTCCTTGGCCACCGGCACCGGCACCCGGTAGGCGTGGAGCACCGCCGGCAGCACCGGGGTGATCCGGGCGAGGACCTCGGTGCACGGGTCGATCGGTCGCGCCATGACGCGAAAGAATAGCACCCCGTCATCAACTATGTTGCCGCTGGACGCCAATTCGGGACACGCGAGGAAAGAAAAAACGCCGGCGCGGCATAACCGGCGTTCCGGAAAGCTGGGGGCACTACCCGTCAGGGTCCATCATCCCGCCGGCGTCCGGCGCGGGAGGCGGGGCGAAAAGAGTGTGGCGGCTGCCGTCCGGGTCCATCGTGCTCCCCTCCTTGGCGGTGAACCCGTCCGGGTCCATCGTGCCGCCCTCCTTGGTGGCGGGGAGGTGCGAGCTCACCCAATGCCAGAGCCTGTCGAGGATGCCGGCGGGGGAGGGGCGGGCGGCGAGGGGGCGGGCGTGGACCGCGCCGGCTGCCAGGACCGGCAGGGTCAGCGCGAGGGCGAGGGAACGGATCGCTCGACGCATCAGGGGTCTCTCCTCTCCGGGGGGCCACGGCGCCGGCCGCCATGGCCGGGGCGCGGCCCGCCGATGGGAAAGAGTGGCACTTTTCTATGGTGACCGTCCCGGGGTCGACCCGCCGGCCGGGACCGAGCGGGCGACGATGAAACCGCGATCAAGGAAATTAGTGAGTTAAATCCGGAAGCTGAACCTTTTTACAAATAGCGTGACAATTTGTTTACACATCTCGTCGTCACGGAAGAGATTTGTCCCGGTCTATACTTCCGGGCGCACCTAGTACGCAACGACCGTAGCGTCGTCCCTCAATTCGAGCTTTCGCGAAGCTTTTTCGGGCGGCCCCTCTTTTATGCAGGGCCAAGTTGTCGGTTCTGTCGATCCTCGCCGTGGGGACCCGGGGGGATCTATCCGCAGTACGGCTAGGGAAGGTTCATGGAAGAGGAGAGGTGGATGAAGAGTGTTCTGGTTGCCTTGCTGCTGATGTTGCCGGTCCTGAACGCGCGCGCGCAGGAAGCCGCGCCGCAGACCCCGTTGCCCCCGCCCCCGCCGACGACGGAGGCGCCGCCGGTGGCACCGCCGGCCGTGACGACGTCCCCCCAGGTGGCGACACCCGGGCAGGCGGGCGCGCCCGGTCAGGAGGGGGCGGTGAAGGGCTACGCCGTCGACATCCGCCGATTGAGCGTGGCGCCGAAGATCGACGGCAAGCTCGACGACGTGGTCTGGCAGGAGGCGAACCTGCTCGACAACTTCATCCAGATCGAGCCCCTGAGCGGCCAGCCGGCCACCCAGAGGACCGAGGTCCGGGTGGGCTACGACGCGGAGAACCTCTATTTCGGCGTCCGCTGCTTCGATTCCGAGCCCGGCAAGATCGTGGGGAGCTCGCGGAGCGCCGACGCCAGCCTGGCCTCGGACGACACGATCTCGATCATCCTCGACACCTTCCACGACCGCCGCAACGGCTTCCTGTTCATCGTCAACCCGATCGGCGCCAAGACGGACGGCCTGATCCGCAACGAGGGCGAGGAGGTCAACACCGACTGGAACGGTCTCTGGCGGGCGGTGACCTCCCGCGACTCCCAGGGTTGGACGGCCGAGATCGCGATCCCGTTCCGGACGCTCCGCTTCCCGAGCGGCAAGGCGATGCAGGACTGGGGCTTCAACGTCCGCCGCTTCGTGGCGCGGACGCAGGAGTCCACGCTCTGGCGGCCGATCGCGCGCCGGCCGGGCAACCTGACCCCCTATCTGATCTCGGAGTACGGTGAGATCCGGGGCTTGAGCGAGCTCGGCGGCAGCGGCGGGCGCTATCAGCTCGTGCCCTACGGGATCGCCCGCGCCGGC
>DASWQX010000049.1:0-2039 GCA_036403495.1 Thermoanaerobaculia bacterium | reverse complement strand
CGCGTCGGTTGAGCCGCGGCACGATCACGCTGTGGATGCCGGCGAGGCGCGCGGCGAGGACCTTCTCTTTGAGGCCGCCGATCGGCAGGATGTCGCCGCGCAGCGTGATCTCGCCGGTCATCGCCAGCCGCCGGTTGATCGGCCGGTTGGTGAGCACCGAGAGGATCGCGGTGCCGATGGTGATCCCCGCCGACGGCCCGTCCTTGGGGATCGAGCCGGCCGGGACGTGGACGTGGATGTCGTGCTTGGCGAAGAAGTCCGGCGGCAGCTCGTGGGTCCCGGCGTAGTTGCGCGCGTAGGACAGCGCCGCCTGCGCCGACTCCTTCATCACGTCCCCGAGCTGCCCGGTGAGCAGGAGCTGGCCCTTGCCCGGCACCGCCACCACCTCGATGAACAGCAGGTCGCCGCCCACCGCCGTCCAGGCGAGGCCTGTGGCCACGCCCACGCGGTCGCGGTTCAGCAGCTCTTCCGAGAAATGTTTGCGAGCGCCGAGGAACTCCTCGACCTTCGCCGGATCGATCACCATGCGCTCGACCTCGCCGCGCGCCACCTTCACCGCCACCTTGCGGCAGATCGCCGCCACCTCGCGTTCGAGATTGCGCAGCCCCGCCTCCTTCGTATAGCCGGAGATCACCTCGGCGACGGCGGCGTCGGTGAACTCGATCTGCTCGTCGTTGAGGCCGTTCTCCCGGGTCTGCTTGGGGATCAGGTGGAGGCGCGCGATGCGCACCTTCTCTTCCTGCGTGTAGCCGGTGAGCCTGATCACTTCCATGCGGTCGAGGAACGCCGGCTGCACCGGCTCGAGCATATTGGCGGTGGCGATGAACATCACCCGCGACAGGTCGTAGGCGAGGCCGAGATAGTGATCGACGAAGCTGAAGTTCTGCTCCGGATCGAGCACTTCGAGCAGCGCGGACGACGGATCGCCGCGGAAGTCGGCGCCGATCTTGTCGATCTCGTCGAGCACGAAGACCGGATTGCTCGTCCCCGCCTGGCGGATCCCCTGGATGATGCGGCCGGGGAGCGCGCCGACATAGGTGCGGCGGTGGCCGCGGATCTCGGCCTCGTCGCGCACGCCGCCGAGCGAGATGCGGACGAACTTGCGCCCCAGTGATCGGGCGATCGAACGGCCGAGCGAGGTCTTGCCGACGCCCGGCGGGCCGACAAAACAGAGGATCGGGCCGCGGGTGTCCGGCTTCAGCTTGCGCACGGCGAGGTATTCGAGGATCCGTTCCTTGATCTTTTCTAGATCGTAATGATCCTCGTCGAGCACCTGCTGCGCGTGCTGGAGGTCGAGGTCGTCCTCCGAGGTGTTGCTCCACGGCAGCGCCGTCAACCAGTCGAGATAGGTGCGGATGATCTGCGTCTCGGCGCTCTCGGGGTGGCTCCGCTCGAGCCGGCGGATCTGCCGCTCCAGCTCCTCGCGCGCCTCCTCGGTGAGCTGCTTGTCGTCAGCCTGCTTGCGATAGTTGGCGATCTCCTCGGCGAGCTCCTCGCCCTCGCCGAGCTCCTGCTGGATCGCCTTGAGCTGCTGGCGCAGGAAGTACTCGCGCTGGCTGCGGTCGATCTCGCCGCGCGCCTGCGAGGAGATCTCCTGTTGCAGGTTGAGCACCTGGATCTCGCGCACCAGCAGATCGCTGACCTTCTTCAGCCGCTCGATCGGATCGATCGTCTCCAGCACCGACTGCGACTCGGTGAGCTTGAGCTCCAGGTTGCTCGCCGCCAAGTCGGCCAGCCGGCCCGGATCCTCCAGGTTGGCGGCGATCACCATCACCTCGGCGGAGATCCCCTTGCCGAGGTTGACGGCGCGGTCCATGCTCTCCTTGACGCTGCGCACCAGGGCCTCGATTTCCAGCGACCTCGCCTCCGGGAGGGGCTCCTCGATGCGCTCGATCTTGGCCTGGAGGTAGGGCTCCATCTGGCTGATGTGCTGCACGCGGGCGCGCGCCAGCCCCTGGACCAGGATGCGGATGCGGCCGTCCGGCAGCTTGAGCATCCGCATGATGACCGCCGCCGTTCCCACCTCGAAGAGGTCGGCC
>DASWQX010000048.1:0-4189 GCA_036403495.1 Thermoanaerobaculia bacterium | reverse complement strand
CGCTGCTGGAGGTGGTCACGAGCAAGCGGATCGAGCAGTCGATCCCCTGGCGCGGGGTGATCCCCGGCATCCTGAAGCTTCAGGCGGGGACGGGATCGGGGTGGCTGGCGGCGCTCTTCTGGCTGGCGGCGACGATCGGTTTCGTCCTGCTGGCGCGGCGCGAGCGGCGGCTCGCCCTGTTCACGGCGACGGTGGTGGCGGGGCACGTGGTGGGGCTCCTGTTCCTCTCCCCCTTCGGCCTCGAGAGCCCGGTGATCTTCGGCCGCTATCTGCTGCCGGTCCTGCCGTTCGTGCTGCTCTGGGTGGCGGCGGCGTTCGGATCGCGGTGGAAGGAGGTGGCGGAGATCGGCAGGCTGCGGGCGCTGCAAGGGGGCATCTTCGCCGTCTCCCTCGGGGCGCTGGTGGCGCTGGGACCGTTCGGCGATCCGGTGGACCGGCGGACGTCGTTCCTGCATCACAACGATTTCGTTGGCTTCTACAAGCCGCGGCCGGCGCTGCCGGCGGGGGAAGAGGTGCCGGACATCTACCGGCAGCTCCACGGCGCGACGGTGGTCGAGTTCCCCTGGCTGTTCATCTGGGAGACCAACCACTCGTTTTACCTCTACCAGGAGATCCACCGCGGGCGGGTGATCGTGGCGACCCCACAGCACATCCTCTTCCGGCCGCCGCTGGCGCTGCGCAACGTGGTGGCGCCGGAGCCGGGGGCGATCTGCCGGAGCGGCGCGCGCTATCTGATCGTCCACCGCAACGCGGCGCGCGAGGAGGACCGGATCGCGCCCGGCGGCCGGCTGTCCGAGGGGGAGATGGCGCAGCCGCTCCGCCGGATGCTGCGGGAGTCGGCGGCGGGGCTCGCCGACAGCCTGAAGGAGACCTGGGGCCCCCCCTTCTACGCCGACCGCTGGGTGCGGGCCTGGGATCTGCGGGCGGTCTGCGGCGCCCCCCACACGGCGACTCCGGCGGCGAGCGCCAGCGCGGCCACGGCGAGCCCGGCCAGGAAGCTCCCAGGCCGGTAGAGCAAATCGACGCGGGCCTCGCCCGCCGGCAGCCGGGCGGCAAGGAAAGGGCCGTTCGCTGGCGCCGGCCGCCGCGCGCCTCTCACCAGCAGCTTCCAGTTGCCGTCCTGGTAGAGGCTGCTGGCGAGGAGGCGCTCTCCGGTCAGCCGCGCTCGCGCCCGCAACCACTCCGGCTCCACCGTTCCGAGGTCCAGAGCGTCGGTCCCGGAACCGGCGGCGAGGTGGAGCAGCGGCAGGGCGTCGGGGTTCTCGTAGATCCAGGCGGTCGCCCGATGGAAGACCAGCTCGTAGGGGGGGCCGACGCGCGTCCTCGGACGGGTGATCACGAAGCGCACGCCGAGCGCGGCGTAGAGGGGGTCCTCGGGCGCGATGAGTCCCTCGGTGGCACGCGAGGGGAAGCGGTTGATCCGCCGTATCACCTCCTGGAAGGCGGCGGGTTTCGAGGCGTTGGCGCTGCGGAGGTCGGCGAGCCCGTAGACGGCGCCGAGGTTCGGGCGGAGCAGCGGCCCCAGCCCCGCCATCCGGTGCCAGGGATTGAGATGGTTCTGGAGGAAGGCGACCGGCGGCGTCACCGGCGCGTAGAGGCCGGCCGGCGCGGCGGGATGAGCCGGCGCGTGGAAGGCGATCAGCTCGGCGGCGATGAGGAGGGTGAGGAGGGTGGGGCGGAGGCGTGGGGCCAGCGACGCCCGGGCATGAATGCCCGGGCTACGGTTCGACCAAAAAGCCTCCTGAAGGAGGCTCCCATCCCTTCGCCCGGCGTTGGAGCCGGCTTCAGCCGGCTTTTCGCTATCGATGTAGCCCGGGCCTTCAGGCCCGGGCGTCGCAGGCCACATCAGCAGCACCACCGCTGCCGCCAAAGCCGCGAGCTGGAGCGCCAGCGACCCCCAGCGCAGAGCGCCGAAGTCCGCGGCCTCCGGGCCGGCGTGGCCGAGATAGGACCAGACGATCGCCGCCGCGATCGCCGCCGCGGGGAGGGCGAGCCGCCGGAAGCGGACCTCCCCCAGGCGCCAGCGCTCCCAGGTGCAGGCGGCGAGGTAGACGATGGCGAAGCCGAGCAGCAGCGCCACCCGGCTGTGGAAGGTCAGCGAGTGGCGGAGGACCGGCACCGCCTCGAAGAGGGCCACCAGCCAGGCGGGCCGGGCCACGATCACCAGGCAGAGCAGGGCGGTGCCCAGCATCAGCCGCTCCTGCGGGAAGCGGCGCCCCGCGGCCGGCGGCCAGGCGGCGGCGAGGGCGGCGAGCAGGGCGACCGTGCCGGCGAACCCGCTGGCGTCCTCGGTGGTGTTGCGCTCCCCCCAGTAGTCGCCGTAGCGGTCGTTGCCCAGGGCATTGGGAGCGATCACGGGGATCAGGGTGAGACGGGGATCGTGATCTCCAGATGCCGTGGTCCCTTCGGCGCTCAGCCGTTCGTGGCGGTCGGCCAGCAGCGCCGCCCGCTGGCTCCGCGGCAGGGCCTCGGCGGCAGGGAGGGCCAGCGGTGCCGCGAGGCCGGCGCCGAGGATGGCGGCCAGGGCCCAGGCGCTGGCGAGGCGCCACCGACCCTCCCTCCGGTTCAGCAGCCGCGAGAGCGCGAAGACGGCGGCGAAGAGGGCGATGTGGAGGCCGGTCTCGGGGTGCCCAACCAGCAGCAGGCAGGCGGTGGCGAGGGCGAGCAGGGCGCCGTCCCGCCGGGCGCCCCGCTGGTCGACCAGGACGATCCCGTAGAGCAGGGCCGGCAGGAAGGCGGCCGAGCCGGCGATCGGCCAGCCGAGCCAGAGTTGGAGGAAGCCGCCGAGGCCGAAGGCGAGGCTCCCGGCCAGCGCCACCGCCTCCGAGATCCCCTGCCGGCGCAGCAGCAGCCAGGTGAAGGCGAAAGCCGCGAGCATCCGTAGCGCCGCGGTGACGCCGAACCCGGCGGCGATGGGGAACGGGAGGGCAAGGGCGGCCAGCGGCTGCAGGGCCTGCGACTGCGGGTTGGCGAGCAGCGGCTCGCCGGCGCCGGAGAGGGGATTCCAGAGCGGCCAGGCGCCGGCGGCGTAGGCCTCCCGCACCTGGGCGAGCCAGGGGGCGGTCTGCAGGAGGAGGTCGCTCTGGAGATAGTTGCCGTGCGGCGCCTCGGGGACCACGCCGGAGAACGGAGGGATCTCGGCGAGGAGGCCGACCGGCAGCAGGGTGCGGCCGGCGAAGAGCGCCCCGCCGAGGAGCAGGACGATCGCGGCGCCCCAGGCCAGCCAGCAGCGCGGCGGGACCGGGTCGTACCACCGGCCCAGCGCGAGGGCGAGCAGCAGCGCGAGGACGGCCACCCAGAGCCCGGGGAGGAAGGGGGGCATGACAGGGGGACGATAGTCGAGGCCCTTTCCGCTGTCGAGTCAAGGCTGTCGAGTAGAATGGAAGGAGATCTCGGGTCTGTTGGGAGGATTGTCATGCGCCGCTCCGCCGCGTTCCGTTCCGTCGCCCTGGCGACCCTGTCGCTGGTCGCCATCTCCTGCGTCTCGACCAACCTGGCGCCGATCTCCAGCCAGGGCAAGGCCTTCGAGCCGCTCAACGACGAGCGGCGTCTCTGGCGCGAGTCCCGCGCGGAAGAGAAGACCCTCCTCGACAAGGTCCGGCCGTACCACGACCCGGAGCTGGAGGTGTACCTGGAAGGGGTGGTCGAGCGGCTGAACCCGCCGGCCATGGCGGCCAATCCGGACGTCCGCTACAAGGTGCGGGTGATCGAGGACCCCACCCTCAACGCCTTCGCCTATCCGCACGGCTCGATCTACATCCACACCGGCCTGCTGGCGCGGATGGAGAACGAGGACGAGCTGGCGACGGTGCTCGGCCACGAGATGACCCACGTCGAGGACCGCCACATGCTGCGCTACCAGCGGAGCGCCCACAACAAGGAGGTCGGCTTCACCGTCGCCGCGATCGCCGCCTACGTGGCCGTCGCGGTGGTGGCGGGGGACGCCGCCGACCACGGGCACTGGGGAGAGGCGGAGGTGCTCGACGCGTTCGGCCAGGTGCTGGTCAATCTCGGGCTGAACCTCGCCTTCCTGGCCTCGGTCAACGGCTACGGCCGCGGGCTGGAGGAGGAGGCGGACCGCGGCGGCTTCGCCAAGCTGGCCGCGGCCGGCTACGACCTCAACCAGGCGCCGAAGGTCTACCAGGTGCTCTACGACGACCGCGGCGACTCGCGGCGGGCTGAGGCGTTC
>DASWQX010000047.1:0-1607 GCA_036403495.1 Thermoanaerobaculia bacterium | reverse complement strand
GGTAACACAGTGCTCTCGCTCAACGGCGGATGTGGTACTTTATAGGGCAAAGGCCTGGCGCTCTGGGTGGCAGAATAGTAGCGTTTACGCTGTTACCTATAAAGGAGGACTCCTTCTGAAGGGTGGGCCAGACACAGAGGTGACGGTCGGGAATAAGGTCGTGCACTTGATATCTGGTGGGGCTTTACCGTAGATTGAGCCGTTGCGGGTCGCATGCGCACCGCCTCTGGGGGGCCCGCAAGGGCGGGCGCGGCTTGGTGCCTGCAAGGCTCCTATAGTCTGGGAAAGAGAGGTCCACGGGGGTACTCAGACGAGCCAAGCGTAAGCGACTAAATAATTTACAAAACCCGTTGACTCGGATCGATCCGCCGTGGTCGTATGGACCTGCAACAGGAAAAGGGGCTTTTCCGTGCAAGTCAAATCCGTGGCCGCCAGGCTGTTCCTGGCGACGTCCTCCTGCGCCCTCGCGACGGGCGCGCAGGGGAGCGAGACGACGACCTTTACCTACGATGCGCTCGGCCGTCTCGTCGCGACGAGCAGCAGTGGAACCGTGAACAACGGGCTGACGACCGGCATCGGCTACGACAGGGCGGGCAACCGTGCCTGCTACACCGTGACCGGCGCCGCGACCGGCAGCGGCGGCGGCTGCACGCCGTCCCCGCCGCCGCCTCCTCCCCCGCCGCCGCCGCCATCACCGCCTCCGCCACCGCCGCCACCGCCGCCGAGCGGCACCCCGCCGGTCACGGTCGCCGATTCCGCCAGCGTCGGGGTCTGCAACAGCGTCACCGTCGACGTGGTCGCCAACGACAGCGACCCGGGGGGGAACTACCCGCTGACCCTGGTCAGCGTCGGCAGCTCGTCGCGGGGCGAGGGGACGGTTGCGAGCACCACTCAGGTGACCTTCACCGCCTACGGCACGATCGGGAACACCAGCGTCCAATATGTCGTCAGGAACAGCGTCGGCACGACTGCCACAGGCACTCTGAACATCGCCGTCACCAACGGATCGGGCTGCCAATGACCCTCCGCCCCATCCTCGAAAAGGCGAGAGCCATGGTCCGCCCGTCCTCCTGCGCCCTGTTCGCGATCGCCGCCGGCCTCGCCGCGCCGGCCGCCGCGCAGGCCGTCAACGACAGCAAGCTGCCCCAGGTCTACACGATGTCGCCGACCGGCGTGAACCTGCAGACCGGCCACTGGGAGCCGAACCTCACCGAGCTGGCGATCGGGCCGCTGACCCTCAACCGCGGCGGGCCGGCGCCGATGTGGGGCGGCACGAACCTCGGCGCGGGCGTGTACGTCACCGCTCCCGGCAATTACATAAGGGCAAGGGTGATCGCCGAAGGGCAGGGCATCGAGTTCAATCGAAACGCCTCAGGCACCTGGACCCCGTGGACCGAGAATTCGATCGGGACGGATCTGAAGTTCGAGAACAACCGCTTCACCTTCACGGACCGAAGCGGCGACGTCTATTATTTCATGCCGCACGCCGCGTTCCCCAACAGCATCATGGCGAACGGCACGCAGGTGCTCGAGCATGTCGACTATGCCGACGGCAGCCGGCGCGACCACAGCTACAACGGCTCCGGCCAATTGCGCACCGCCATCAG
>DASWQX010000046.1:0-11030 GCA_036403495.1 Thermoanaerobaculia bacterium | reverse complement strand
GGTCGGCCGGATTCATCGGCTCCAGGATGCGCGGCTTGCCGCGGCGGCGGACCTCCTCGGCGACCCGCTGAGCGAGGCTGCGCAGCCGCTCCTCCCGGATCTCGTGGAAGTTGTCGCAATCCACCCGCACCACCGTGGTCTCGCCGCCGCTCAGGGTGCGGATCATCCGGGGAAGCAGGTGCTCGAAGGCCATCAGGATCTCGCCGTCGTCGGCGAAGCACCAGTCGACGTCGCCGCCGGAGAGGTCGACCTCCAGCCGCTCCTCCCCCTGGAAGATCTTCGGCTCCAGCTCCAGACCGGCGATGCGGAGGAGGATTCCGGTCGCCTTCTCGGCGGCCTCGGCCACCGGCCCGGCGGCAAGGGGAAAGCGCTCGCCGACGTTGCGCGGCCTCTCGGGCAGGCTGACGATGCCGCCTTCGGTCGCGGCGGGACGGAAGGTCTCCGCCTCGGGGAGGCGGGGTGACCGCGGCGGCAGGTCCTTCCCGCGGCGGCGGGGGCGGTCGTTCTCCCGCTCGCGGCGGGGCTCGCGCTCGCGCGGCGGGCGGGCCTCGCGTGCGGCAGGAGCCGCCGGAGCTCCCGGAGAATAGCCGCGCGGCTCGCTCGGCGCCGGGCGTTCGACCGGCGCCGCCGGCTCGGCGGGCGGCCGGGTGCTGTAGGAGGAGGGCGGGGGCGGCGGCACGGCTCTGCCGGCCTGCGGAACCGCCACCGGCTTCTCCAGCCGCGGGCTGTCCGGATCGACCTCGATCACCACCTTGCGGCGGGTCTTGAGGAAGCCGTGGCGCTTCTCGAGGCTCTTGTAGGCCACGTAGCTAGGGTCGAGGTTGAAGTAGTTGGCGGCCTGGACCAGCGCCTGTTGCAGGGTGTCGCCGGAAAAGTAGCGTCGCTTGACGTCGTTCATAGAGATGGGTCTCTCGGGCGGAGGAGCGCTCATGCCTCGCGCTCCTTCAGACGGTTGTAAACCTGAAGTTGGATGATGGTCAAGACGTTGTTGGTGAGCCAGTAGAGCACCAGCCCGCTGGGAACGCCGAGGAAGAAGAAGGTCATCGCCACCGGCATGATCTGGAACATCCGCCGCTGCATCGGGTCGCCCGCCTGCGGGCCCATGCGGACCTGGATGAGCTGGGTGACGCCCATGATGATCGGCAGCACGTAGTAGGTGTCGTGGACCGAGAGGTCCTGGATCCAGGCCAGCCAGGGAGCGCCGCGCAGGTCGACCGCGGTCGACAGCAGGCGGTAGAAGGCGAACAGGATCGGCATCTGGATGAGCAGCGGCAGGCACCCCCCCGCCGGGTTCGCCCCGTTCTCCTTGTAGAGGGCCATCACCTCTTCGTTCATCTTCCGCTGCGCGTCGAGGTTCGGCTTCCCGGCCTTGTCGCGCAGCTTCGAGCGGTAGCGGTCGCGGATCGCCTGCACCTGGGGATTGAGCTCCTGCATCTTGCGCATCGACATGGTGCTCTTGTGGGTCAGCGGCAGGAGCACCAGCTTGATCAGGATGGTCAGCAGCACGATCGCCCAGCCGTAGTTGCCGACGACGTTGTCGTGGATCCAGTGGAGCGCGATCAGCAAGGGCACCACCAGCGGCTTGAGGCTGCCGAGCTCGATGGTCCCCTCGAGGCCGTAGGGGAACGCTTTCAGCCTGTCGTACTCCTTCGATCCCCAGTAGGAGACCAGCGCCAGGTGGTCGCCGGCAGGCCGGAGAATGACGAAGAACTCGCGGGGGAGAGACTTCTGGTCGCGGGTGATCTGGTCCTTGTTCGGCACCGGCACGAACTGCTGCGGCCCACCCGGTTTGGCCGCCGGATCCGAGGCCTGGACCATCATCGGCACCAGCACCGCGTGGTCGATCCCCCCCTGCGGCACCTGGGCCGCCAGGTAGTAGGTGTCTTCCAGGCCGGCCCAGGCGAGCGAGCGGCCGGGGATCTCGACGGGATCGAACGCGCTCTGCGGATCGACGGCCGTCACGTCTCCGTCCGCCTTGTAGACGGCGCGGCGGTGCTCGTAACGGCTGGTCATCTCGTCGACGGTCGGGTTGCGCACGCCGGGACCGAGCAGCAGCCCCCAATCGGAATGGCCGGGCACCCGGGCGTCGACGGTCAGCAGCCCGTTGTCGTCGAAGCGGAAAATCTTCTCGGCGGCCCCGAGCGGCCCGCTGTAGCGGAAGGTTACCGACCGGCCGTCCGCCCCGCGCTGGGCCTGGAACAGCGCCTGGTTCAGGGGGCTCGGCTGCAGGCCGTCGCCGGTGGTGAAGGCGTAGGGGTAGGGGACGCCGGCGCGCTGGCGCACCAGCTCCAGCGTGCCGCTCTTCGGGCTGGACAGCTCCGGCGCCAGCAGCGACGTGAGCTGCGCTCCGCGGTTGGTGAGCACCGCGCGGGCGCGGCCGGACTGGAGCGTCACCGCCTCCTCGGCCGCCGCCTGGACGGGCGGGGCGGCGGTTACCGCCGGCGCCACCGGAGCGCCGGCGTTGCCCGGCGCGGTCGCCGTGGCCGGCGTAGGAGCTGCCGGCAGCGGCGCGGGGGAGGGAGCCGCCTTCTGGCTCTGGGCGGGGAGAGGCTCCGGCGGCTTCGGCTTGGCCGGCGGGAAGAGGGTGTACCAGATGGCGATGACCGCCAGCGACAGCACGAATGCAAGGAGCAACCGGCGAGTTTCCAAGGGAGTCAGAGTCCTTTTACGTTATGCGTTCTAACGGGGAGAGCCGCCGGTCCGGAGGACTTTACGGCAGGTCGACCCCGCCCGGATGAAAGGGCTGGCAGCGCAGGATGCGCCCGGCCGCGAGCAGGCTGCCGTGGCCGGGACCGTGCTTGAGGATGGCGAGCCGGGCATATTCGGAGCAGGTCGGGGTGAACCGGCAGGAGCGGGGGAGGAGCGGCGAGATCCGCCGCTTGTAAACGCCGAGCAGGAACACCAGCAGGCGCGTCACCGGCCGGTCTCCCGGCGCTCGCGCAGCCCGCCGAAGAGCCGGAGCAGCTCCGCCCGCAACGCCGGAAAATCGCTCTTGCGGGCCTCCGGCTTGAGATGGACCACCAAGTCGAGCGCGGGAAGCCTGCCGCGGTCCTGCCATCGCCGGTAGACCTCTTTGATCCTGCGCTTGAGCCGCTGCCGGACCACCGCCTTGCCCACCTTCCGGCTGGCGGTGATCCCGATGCGGGGATGCCCGAGCTGGTTGGGAACGAAATAGAGGATCGCAAACGATCCGTGCCGCCGGCGACCCGTCCGGTAGCACCCGAGATAGTCCTTCCGCCGCCGCAGCCTTTCCTCGGATGTCAGGCGTTCGCCCGCCGGAGCCCATGGCGGGCTCGGCGGCAGCGCGTCGCCCGCCATCAGACGCTCAGGCGCTTGCGTCCCTTCTGGCGCCGCCGCGAGATCACGGCGCGGCCGTTCTTGGTGCGCATGCGAACCAGGAAGCCGTGCGTCCGCTTGCGCCGACGGTTGTTGGGCTGAAAAGTCCGTTTCACGTGAGTCCGCCTTCTTCGAGGTTGAAGTCATGGATTGCGGTATCTGGCGAAACCCAGATACCGAACGAAACCAGTAACGTAGTTCACCGCGGGGTGGGCCGTCAAGGACGCCGGACGCCGTGGCGGAAAACGAGCAGAACATTGAATGGCGGAGAGGGTGGGATTCGAACCCACGGACCGGTTGCCCGGTCAACGGTTTTCGAGACCGCCCCATTCGACCGCTCTGGCACCTCTCCGGTTGTATCGACGTTCGAGATCGGTGGCGGAGAGAGTGGGATTCGAACCCACGGTAGAGTTTCCCCTACACACGCTTTCCAAGCGTGCTCCTTAAGCCACTCGGACATCTCTCCCGATCTGTTTCCAAAGAACATTTACCCGCCGCCGGCCGCTCAGGGCCGGCGCCGCGACGTCCGCAGCGAGGTAAAGAAACCGCGCAGCAGCGCGCCGCACTCCTCCTCCAGAACCCCGGCCGTCACCTCCAGCCGGTGGTTCAACCGCGGATCCTGGACGAGATTCCCCAGGGTGCCGCAGAAACCGGCCTTCGGGTCGGGCGCTCCGTAGACCAGCCGCTCGACGCGGCTGTTCACCAGGGCTCCGGCGCACATCGCGCACGGCTCGAGGGTGACGTACATCGCGCACCCTGTGAGCCGCCAACCGCCGACGGCCGCCGATGCCTGCCGGATCGCCAGGATCTCGGCGTGCGCCAGCGGATCGCCGTCGATCTCGCGCCGGTTGTGGCCCCGCCCCACCACGCACCCCTCGCGGACCACCACCGCGCCGATCGGCACCTCGCCGACCTCGGCCGCGCGCCTCGCCTCGGCGAGCGCTGCCATCATCCAGACCTCGTCTGCCGGTCTTTCCAAGCTGGCACCTGCCCGCCCCGACGGGAACGCGTATGTTACCCGAGAAGGGCTTCGCCGCAAAGCGCCCCCACTGATGGACGGAGGAGGACGAGGATCTGCGAATTGGTTTAGGGCTTGCTTCCGGGATCCAGGACGTGAAACTGAATGTCCTCGAAGAACTTCGCTTGCGGATCGGCCATCCTCTTGATGGTCTCCAGTTCCTCGTCTGAAACGTCCTGGACGACGACGTCGGGCAGGAATTCCCCGAAAAGGATGTGCCCTTCGGCGACGCCTCCGGAGTCGACGGCCTCGTGAAACTCGTTTCGCGAACGCTCGTCCGGAAACCGGATGATGTAGGAGTGGCTCGACATAGGAGTCGTTCGTTCTTCAAGACCGCGCGAGACTTCCGACCGCGGCCTCACAATCCATTATACCCGCACCGACGCAGGCTGCCGGGGCGGACAGTGCGCGGGCCGTTCTCCGGATCGTCTCGCGAAGCCTCTCGGGGGTCAAACTGGAATCCATTCCCAGGAGTAGAGCCGCGAGGCCGGCGATCTGTGGGCAGGCTCCGCTCGTCCCCCACCATTCCATACTCCGGTAACCGCCTCCCCAGGCCACCTCGCCATAAGAAGGGGCCACGACATCGGGCTTGTCGGCTCGAACCGACCACTGTCCAGGTCCACGGCTCGAATTCGAATGCTCTCCCCCGGGCGCCTGGTTCGACTCGTTCCAGTCCACCGTTCCCACCGTGATTACCTCGTCGATGCTGTTGACGGCCCAGATCGTGTTGGGTCGATCGTCCCCCGCGGGAAATCCGCAAAGGCCGGCGCCATGGTTGTTGCCGGCAGCGAACACGAAGACCATGCCCGCTCGGACGCACAGCCGCACGAGGTCGAGATAAGGATGGCCATCGGAGAAGCTGGGGGTCGCACAGGTATAGAGCGCGTACGAGTTCGATACCACGAGCCCCCTGTCGAAGGCCCTCTTTCGGTGCTCCCTCAATAGGTGCTGGTAGATCAGATAGAGGTCGGTCGCCTTGAGGGTTGAGCGGGCGGAGAGCAGCGTCGCACGGGGAGCCACGCCGTTGTACCGCCCCTTGTTCTCTGCGCTGCCACAGGCGATGGCTGCACACATCGTCCCATGCCCCACGGTATCCTCCCCAAGGCGTGGAGAAAGACGGAGCGTAGCTATGCGGAGACCGGCGAACGAACTCCGGCATCGCACCGATCGATCCCGGTGTCCACGACGGCAAGGGTGACCCCTTCGCCTTGGGCGCGATCCCAGACCCCGGAAGCTCGATCGTGGTCCATCACATCCTTCTGGGTCTTCGATGCCCAAGGGGATGACAGCGCCGGGAGAGGGTTCATCCCCTGCCGATCCCACCATCCCACAGGGAGATCGGTCGCCGGGAGAAACTGAACGTCGTCGAAGATCTCGAAGTGCGGACTCTCGCGCAGGGTGTCGATCTCGTCCTGAGCCAGGTCCGCGATGATCACATGGCTGTCCTCCTGCGAACGCAAGGGTTCGGTCCTCGAGTGCAGGGCGATTACGGCGGGATGTCCGACTCCCGCAAGGTCTTCACGAAGACTTTCATCCTGCCTCCCAGGAGGTTCCGGCCCGAAGCAACCGCGCGCGGCGAACTGACGTACTGAGGATACTTTACTCCAATCCTCCGTCATGAGGTACCGTAGGGCGGCAACCCTGCGTTCCAACGCTGCCGCTGAGTGGGGCGGGAATTCAGGGGGCCGGTCCGCGGTTGGACGAACCACGCCGATGTCCTTTACTTCCCAGATCCCGCGACGTAGCATGTGGGCCTCGCAGTGGCCAACGAAGGGTTCGGGTCCTGTGCATCGGACGCTACCGAACCTCGTCAGGCCCGGAAGGGAGCAGCGATAAGGTATGCGGTCGAGTGCCGCAGCTTCACCGGAACCCTTCGTCGACCACTGCCTGCCATCTGCCATGACGTGCCTGCCATGACGTATCAGGTCCTCGCGCGCAAGTGGCGCCCGCAGAATTTCTCCACCCTCGTCGGCCAGGAACCGATCGTCACCGCTCTGCGCAACGCCCTGCAGGAAGGGCGGATCGCACAGGCCTATCTCTTCTCCGGCATCCGCGGCGTCGGTAAGACGACGGCGGCGCGCGTGCTCGCCAAGGCGCTCAACTGCGAGCGCGGGCCGGCGGCCGATCCCTGCAACGAGTGCATGCCCTGCATCGAGATCACCCGCGGCTCGGACCTCGACGTCATCGAGGTCGACGCCGCCACCTACTCGAAGGTCGAGCAGGTGCGCGACCTCACCGAGAGCCTGCGCTATGGCCCGGCGCGCGACCGCTACAAGGTGGTGGTGCTCGACGAGATCCACCGCCTGTCGCGGCAGGCCTTCGACGCCCTGCTCAAGATCGTCGAGGAGCCGCCGCCGCACCTGGTCTTCATCTTCGCCACCACTGAGATCGACGCCGTGCCGGCGACCATCCTGTCGCGCTGCCAGGAATTCCACTTCCGGCGCGTGCCGTCGCCCGCCCTCTCCGCCCACCTGCGGACGATCTGCGAGTCCGAGGGGATCCGCGCCAGCGACACCGCCCTGCGGCTGATCGCCCGCGCCGGCGAGGGGAGCGTGCGCGACTCGGTCGCCCTGCTCGACCAGCTCGCTACCTTCGGCTCCGGCGCCATCGCCGACGAGGACGCCGTACGGCTCCTCGGCGGCCTCGACACCGCGCTCTTCCACACCCTCCTGGCCGGCATCCTCACCGGCGACTCCTCGGTGGTGTGGACCGCCGTGCGCCGGGTGGAGGACGAGGGGTGGGACCCGCGCCACGTCTACGGCCAGTTCCTCGCCTTCTGCCGCGACGCGCTCCATCTCTCCATGGGTGGCGCGCCGGGCCAGGTGGACCTGCCGGGCGAGGAGGCCGAGGCGCTCGCCGGCATCGCCCGCGCCAGCGGCTACGAGAACCTGCTGCGGCTGATGAACCTGCTGCTCACCAGCGAGCCGATCGTGCGCCGCAGCGACACCGGCGCCCTGGCGGTGGAGATCGCCTGGCTGCGCGCCGCCGAGCTGCCGAAGCTCACCCGCGTCGAGGAACTCCTCGCCGGCGGCGCCGAGGCCGGCGGGAGTCCAGGCGTCAGCGCGCGGTCCGCCGCGGCTCCTCGTCCGGCTCCCATCGCAGCACCCCCCCCGGCTCCCCGGCCGGCCGCCGCCGCGCCGCCGCCTCAAGCTTTGGCCCCGCCGGCGCCGGCGCCAGCGTTCAGGCCGGAGCCCGCCCCGAGGCCTGAGCCGGTCCGCGCCGCGCCGCCGAGCCAGGCGCGCGACCCGATCACCGCCCTCAAGGAAGAGGCTGGGCGCCGCAAACCGAACCTCGGCGGGTTCCTCGACGCCGCCGAGGACGTCCGCTACGAGGACGGCCAGGTGACGGTCCTCTGCCCGGCCGGCGACACCTACCTGAAGACCCGCCTGGAGGCCAACCGCTCCTTTCTCGACGAGGCGGCGGTCGCGGTATGGGGTCCGGGCACCCGACTTGATATCCTGGAAGGCCGCAGCGCTCCCAAGGCCGCCGCACAGGAGTCGAAGCCCGCGCCGGTGCAGCAGGTGGAGCAGATCCCGACCGTCCAGGCCGTCCTCGACATCTTCAAGGGGCGGATCGAGACGGTGGAAGAGCACGGCAGCTATACGGAGGATTGAAACGATATGAGCAGCATGCGGCAACTGATGAAACAGGCCCAGGAGATGCAGGAGCGCCTGCAGCGCGAGCTCAACGAGCTGGTCGTCGAGTCCAGCGTCGGCGGCGGCATGGTGACCGTCCGGATGAGCGGCCACAAGCAGCTCGTCGGCTGCAAGATCGACCCCGAGGCGATGGACAAGGACGATCCGTCGATGCTCGAGGACCTGATCGTGGCCGCCGTCAACGAGGCCGGGCGCAAGATCGAGGAGACGATGCAGGGGAAGATGGGCTCGCTGGCGTCGAGCATGCCGGGCCTCTTCTAGCCCTGCGGCGACGATGTCCGACCCCCTCGCCCGGCTCATTGGAGAGCTCTCCCGACTCCCGGGGATCGGTCCCAAGACCGCGACCCGCCTCGCCCATTACCTCCTCAAGGTCTCCGCCGTGGAGGCCTCGTCCCTGGCGGCGGCGATCGTGGAGGTCAAAGAGAAGCTCTTCCACTGTGGGCTCTGCAACAGCATCACCGCCGTGGACCCCTGCCGCTATTGCGCCGACGAGCGGCGGGACCGCTCCCGGATCTGCGTCATCGAGGAGGCTTTCAACCTCGAGCCGATCGAGCGCACCGGCGAGTACCACGGCCTCTATCACGTCCTGCTCGGAGCCCTCTCGCCACACCGCGGGATCGGCCCCGACCGCCTCGCCATCCCCGGCCTGCTGACCCGGCTGGAGGGGATCGAGGAGGTGATTCTCGCCACCAACCCCAACGTCGAGGGGGAGGCGACGGCGATGTACCTCGCCCGCCTGCTCAAGCCCAAGGGGATCCGGGTCACCCGGCTGGCTTTCGGCATGCCGGTCGGCGGCGACATCGAGTACACCGACGAGGTGACGCTGGGCCGCTCGCTCTCCGGCCGGCGCGAGATGTGACCTTCGGCGACTTCGGCGACCGCCTCCCCGACATCGTCGTCCCGCCGCCGGGGCCGCGCTCGCGCGAGCTGTCGGCGGCCCTGGCGGACTGCGAGGCGCCCGGGGTCAACACGATCTCCGGCGGCCATCCCTCCATCGTCTGGGAGGAGGCGCGGGGCGCCAACGTCCGCGATATCGACGGCAACCTCTATATCGACCTCACCTCGGGCTTCGGGGTCGCCGCGGTCGGCCACCGCCACCGGCAAGTGGTCGCGGCGGTGCGCGAGCAGTCCGGCCGGCTCCTGCACGCCCTGGGCGACGTCATGGCTCACCCCCTCCGCGTCGAATTGGCGCGCCGGCTGTGCGCCGTCGCGCCGGTCGATGACCCCCAGGTCTTCTTCGCCATCTCCGGCGCCGAGGCGGTCGAGATCGCGCTGAAGACCGCCCTCGGAGCCACCGGCAAGCCGGGCATCCTCGCCTTCGAGCCCTCGTATCACGGGCTGACCCTCGGCGCCCTCAACGTCACCTCGCGGGAGGAGTTCCGCGCTCCTTTCGCCGAGCACCTCCACGGGCACGTCCGCCGGCTGCCGTTCGGCGGCGACCTGGCGCGGGTGGAGGAGGCGCTGGCAACCGGGAAAATCGGCGCCGGTATTGGCTCAATAATCGTCGAGCCGGTGGTCGGCCGCGAGGGGGTGCTGTTCCCGCCGGAAGGCTGGCTCGCCGGGATCGCTGAGCTCTGCCGGCGCCACGGCGCGCTGCTGATCGCCGACGAGATCTTCACCGGCTTCGGACGCCTGGGAACCCTCTTCGCCGTCGAGGCCGAGGGGGTGCGGCCGGACCTCCTTTGCTGCGGCAAGGCGCTGGGCGGAGGGGTGCCGATCGCCGCCGTGATCGGCCGCCGCGACCGCTTCCGCTGCTGGGAGACCGCCGGCGAGGCGCGCCACACCGCCACCTTCCTCGCCAACCCCCTCGCCTGCGCCGCCGCCCTCGCCGTCCTCGACATCCTGGAGGAGGAAAAACTCCCCGCTCGCGCCGCCCGCCTCGGCGACGATCTGGGCCGCCGTCTCGCCACCTGGCCGGACCGCTTCCAGGACGTCGAGGAGGTCCGCGGCCGTGGTCTCCTCTGGGGCGTTCAGCTCCGGACGGCCGAGACCGCGAAAAAATGGATGCTCGGCGCGTGGTCCCATGGCATACTCCTGCTCGCCGGAGGGCCGGAAGGAAGCGTGGGACAGCTCGTGCCACCGCTGACGATCCGCGAGGAACAGTTGGAAGCGGCGCTGGAGATCCTGGAGCGGGATCTCCGTTAGAAAAATCCGCTCGGCGCCAGGACGGCGCCGTTTTTCCCTGGGCGGCCCGTTTTTTCGCTGGGCGGACGCCCGCCCAGTTTCGACGGCGGCCATTCTGGCTTTCCGCGCCTCCGTCTTTTTTCCCCGACCGCCGTCCTGAAATTTCAGGTGCCTTTCTTTCTTCCCTCGGCGCCGTCTTGCCTTCCCCGGGCTCCGGCTTGCTAAAAACGTCGCTGTCCAGGCAAACGGCGGGCCGTCCCGGTCTTACAATCCCCGTCCATGCTCCCCACCCCCCGCTTCAAGATCGCGTTCATCGGCAGCCACGGGGTGGGGAAGACCACGCTTTGCTATGGCCTCGCGGCGCGGCTGAAGCGGCGGGACGTGGCGATGGAGGTGGTGCACGAGGTGGCGCGGCGCTGTCCGCTGCCGATCAACGAGGAGACGTCGGTGGCGGCGCAGTCGTGGATCCTGCACACCCAGATCGCCGAGGAGCTGGTGGCCCAGGCGCGCTATCCCGTCGTGATCTGCGACCGTAGCGTGCTCGACAACTACGTCTATCTCCTGCTCGCCGCCGGAAGGCAGGAGGGTCCGGAGCGGCTGGTCGAGTACTGGATCCGCGGCTACGACCTGCTGATCCACGTCCCCATCGTCGAGACCCTGAGCCCCGACGGCATCCGCTCGGCCGACCCCGGGTTCCAGCACGCCGTCGAGGACCGCCTGGTCCAGGAGGTGGCGGAGCGGCGGCTCCCCGTCCTGCGGCTCGACCCGGCGGCGCGGCCGGACTGGCTGGACACGGTCGAGCGCGCCGCCTGGGAACGGCTGCGGCCGGCCCAGCTCCCGCTGCCATCCGTGTAGCCGCCTTCCTTATAGAAAGAGCCCGACTCCGGCTACAATAG
>DASWQX010000045.1:0-8091 GCA_036403495.1 Thermoanaerobaculia bacterium | reverse complement strand
CGTCGGCGCGGAAAGCGCTCTCCGTCTCGTACAGCTCGCGCGCCATGTCGATCCGCTGATCGCCGAGGCCCGGAAAGAGGAAGACCACCGGCCGCGCCCCCGAGCCGCCGACCCCCTCGGTCCGGCCGGCGAGGGCCCGCGGATCGCGCAGCGCGACGACGGCCCCCTCGCGGTCGCGCGCCACGGCGATGCGGCGGTGCTCGAACTCCTGCCGCCCCACCTGAAGGGTCCAGGCGACGTCGGCCAGATCCAGGGCGGGGTCGGCCTCCAGGCGGTCGGCCAAGCGGGCCGCCGCCGCGTCGAGCGCCGTAGCGGTGCGGGCCGACAGGACGAGGAGCTGCGCCGGACGCGCCGGCGGATCGCCCGGCGCGGGCTCCGGCGCCTCCTCCAGAACCAGGTGAGCGTTGGTGCCACCCAGGCCGAAGGAGCTGACGCCAGCGCGGCGAGGCTCCTCCCCGCGCTCCCAGGCGGTGGCGCGGGTGGGGACGTAGAAGGGGCTCGCGGCCAGGCCGAGCTGCGGGTTGGGGGTCTCGAAGTGGAGGCTCGGCGGCACCGTCCGGTGCTCCAGCGCCAGGGTCGCCTTGATCAGCCCGGCGACGCCTGCCGCCGTGTTGCAGTGGCCGAGGTTGGTCTTCACCGATCCCAGGGCGCAGAACCCCTCCCCCTCGGCGCCGGCGGCGCGGAAGGCCTGGGTGAGCGCCGCGACCTCGATCGGATCGCCGAGCGGCGTGCCGCTGCCGTGGGCCTCCACGTAGCCGATCGTGGCCGGCTCGACCCCCGCCATCAGCAGGCTCTCGGAGATCACCTCGGCCTGCCCCTCGACGCTGGGGGCGGTGAAGCCGACCTTGCCGGCGCCGTCGTTGTTGACCGCCGAGCCGCGGATCACCGCGTGGATGCGGTCGCCGTCCGCCAGCGCGTCGGAGAGGCGCTTGAGCGCCACCACGCCGCAGCCGTTCCCCTCGACGGCCCCGGCCGCGGCGGCGTCGAAGGCCCGGCAGTGGCCGTCGGGCGAGACGACGTCCCCCTCCTGATGGAGGTAGCCGGTGCGCAACGGCGCGCTGATCGACGAGCCGCCGGCGAGCGCCAGGTCGCACTCGCCGCTGAGCAGGCTCTGGCAGGCCATGTGGGTGGCGACCAGGGAGGTCGAGCAGGCGGTCTGGACCAGTGCGGCGGGCCCCTTGAGGTCGAGCTTGTAGGCGGCGCGCGTGGCGAAGAAGTCGCGGTCGTTGAGCAGCATCACCTGGAAGCCGCCGAGCCGCTCCAGCGCGGCGGCGTTGGGGAGCAGGTTGGCGAGCAGGTAGCTGCTCGGCCCCGATCCGGCCCAGAGGCCGATCCGCCCCGCCGGCCGCGCGGGATCGCAGCCGGCGTCCTCCAGCGCCTCCCAGGCGCACTCCAGGAAGACCCGGTGCTGCGGGTCGAGGACCTCGGCCTCGCGTGGGGTGAAGCCGAAGAACGGGGCGTCGAAGAGGTCCGCTCCCGCCAGTGCCCCCTTGGCCCGGACGTAGCGCGGGTCGGCGAGCAGCTCGGGACCGACGCCGGCGGCGGCCAGCTCCTCGTCGGTGAAGACGGCTATCGACTCGACGCCGTCGCGCAGGTTGCGCCAGAGCTCGGCGGCGTCGCCGGCCCCGGGAAAGCGGGCGGCGAGGCCGACGATGGCGATCCCCTGCAGGGCGTCGGTTGCGGAAAGATCTGCGGTCATTACGGGCTCCTCACTCATTCCTTACGGCTCCGGCGCTGCCCGCGCGCCTGCTGGAGCTGCCGCATCGCCTCGCGGCGGGTGTCGGTGCGGGCGCGCGCCACCTCAGCCTTCTCCTCCGGCGGGGGCGACGCCGCTTCCAGGCTGCGCGCCAGGCTCTCGATGGTCGGATGGCGGAACAGCTCGACGACCGGGACGTCGCGCCCGGTGGCCTCGCGCAGACGGCTCTGCAAGCGGGCGACCAGCAGCGAATTGCCGCCGACCTCGAAGAAGCTCTCCTGGACGCCGATCCGGTCGAGCTGCAGGACCTCGCGCCAGACGGCGCCGATCGCCCGCTCGAGGTCGTTGCGCGGCGCCACGTAGGCGGTCTCCAGGGCGCGGGCCTCCCGCGGCGCCGGGAGCGCGTCGCGGTCGAGCTTGCCGTTGGCGGTCACCGGCAACTCGGGCAGCTCGACGAAGGTCCAGGGGACCATGTAGTCGGGGAGGGTCTCGCGCAGGAAGGTCCGCAACCCGGCCAGATCGGCACCCGCGGGCGCCAGCCCGGCGGACCGGACCACATAGCCGACCAGGCTCTTCTCCCCCGGCACATCCTCCCGCGCCAGCACCACGGCGGCGGCGATCCCGGGGTGGCGCAGCAGCGCCGCCTCGATCTCCCCCAGCTCGATCCGGTAGCCGCGCACCTTGACCTGGGAGTCGACGCGTCCCAGGAACTCCATGGTGCCGTCGGCACCGAAGCGCGCTCGGTCGCCGGTGGCGTACATCCGCGCCCCGGGGGCGTCCGCGTAGGGGTCGGGGAGGAAGCTCGCGGCGGTCAGCGCCGGCTGCCCGGCGTAGCCCACGGCCAGGCAGGGGCCGCCGATGTAGTTGTCGCCGGGCACCCCCGGCGGGCAGGGCTCCAGGGCCGCGTCGAGGATGTAGTAGCGGGTGTTGGCGAGCGGCCGGCCGTAGGGGATCGCCGCCCAGGCCGGATCGACGCGGTCGACGCGGTGCCAGTTCGACCACACGCTGGTCTCGGTGGCGCCGCCGAAGTTGCCGATCAGCAGCACGCCGGGGAAGGCCCGCCGCACCTCGTCCGGCAGCGCCAGCGGGATCCAATCGCCGGCGAGCAGCACCCGCCGCAGGTCGCGCCCCTCCCCTGCCGCCGGGAAGAAGGGGACGAGGCGCTGGAGGGCGGACGGCGCCGAACTCCAGGTGGTGATCCCGCCGTCGCGCAGGACGGCGGCCAGCCGCGCCGGATCCTGGAGCTCCTCCTCGGTGGCGATCCGTACGGCGGCGCCGGCGCCGAGCATCCCCAGCAGGTCGTAGATCGAGAGGTCGAAGCCGATCGAGTTGACGAACAGGTGGCGGTCGCCGGGGCCGATCCCCAGGGTCTCGTTGTTCCAGCGCAGCGTGTTGACCGCCGAGCGGTGGCGGATGACGATCCCCTTCGGCTCGCCGGTCGAGCCCGAGGTGTGGATCAGATAGGCGAGGTCGGCCGCGTCTCCGGCCGGCTCCGGCCGGGTCTCCGGCAGCTCGAGGTCGTTCAGCGTGTCCGGGTCGACGGCGTGCCGCGAGGCGAGCGGTGGCTTCCCGCCCTCCTCCCGGCCGGCGATCACGATGCGCGCCGCGGTGCCGGCGAGGATCGTCTCCACCCGCTCCTCGGGCCAGGAGGCGTCGAGCGGCATGTAGACGGCGCCGGCCTTGAGGATGCCCAGCAGGGCGGCCGGCAGGTCGAGCGCGCGGTGCATCCAGAGCCCCACCGGCTCGCCGCGCCGGACACCCAGCCGCCGTAGGTGGTGGGCGACGCGGTTGGCCCGCCGCTCCAGCTCGCCGTAGGTGACCGTCTCGGCGCCGCGGATCAGGGCGACGGCCGCCGGCTGTTGGTCGGCCCGCGCCTCGAAGAGCTGGTGGAGGGCGGGATCTCCAACCCAGTCCCTGCTCGCGTCGTTCCACTCGCGCAGGATCTGGTGGCGCTCCCCGGCGGCGAGCAGGGGCGCCGCCGACCACGCCTCTCCGGGGCCGGCGACGGCCGCCGCCAGCACGCGGGCGAGATGAGACTCCAGGCGCACCGCGGTCGGCGCGTCGAACAGGTCGGTGGCGTATTGGAGGGTGCCGTCGAGGCGGCCGTCCGCCAGCCCGGTGAAGGCGAAGGAGAGGTCGAACTTGGCCACTCCGTCGCCGATCTCCTCGCCCGTCAACCGCACCCCCCCCAGGTCGACCCGCGGCAGCGGCGCGTTCTGCACTGCCAGCGCCACCTGGAAGAGCGGTGGGCGAGAGAGGTCGCGGCCGAGGTGAAGCTCGTCCACCAGCTTCTCGAAAGGGAGGTCCTGGTGCGCGTAGGCGTCGAGGCTGGTCTCGCGCACTTGGCGCAGCAGCTCGCGGAAGCTCGCCCCGGGCTCGAGGAGGGCCCGCAGCACCAGGGTGTTGACGAAGAAGCCGATCAGCCCCTCGGTCTCGTAGTGGTGGCGGTTGGCGATCGGCGAGCCGAGCGTCAGGTCGCGCTGGCCGGTGAGCCGAGAGAGGAGCGCGAAGAGGGCGGCGGCGAGGACCATGAAGGGGGTCACCCCCTCGCGGCGCGCGAGGTCGGCGATGCCGCGGGAGAGCTCCTCGGAAAAGGTGAAGCGGTGATCGGCACCGCGCTGGGTCATCACCGGCGGCCGTGGGCGGTCGGTCATCAGGTCGAGCACCGCCGGCGTGCCGCGCAGCCGCTCGCTCCACCAGTCGAGCTGCGCCGCCAGCGCCCCGCCGGCGAGCCAGCGCCGCTGCCAGAGGGCGAAGTCGGCGTACTGCACCGGCGGCTCCGGCAGCGGCGAGCCCGCGTAGAGGGCCTGGACCTCGCGCACCAGCACGCCCATCGACCAGCCGTCAGTGACGATGTGGTGGAGGTTGAGCAGCAACACCCACCGGCGGGGCTCCAGCCCGATCAGCAGAGTGCGCAGCAGCGGCCCGGCGGCGAGGTCGAAGGGGGTATCGGCCTCCGCGGCGGCCAGCCGCCGGGCCTCGATCTCGCGCCGGGGCGCCGGCAGCGCCCCGAGGTCGACGACCGGTAACGGCACGATCGCGGCGTCCGCCGCGGAGAGCACCACCTGCACCGGCCTGCCACCCCGCTCGGCGAAGACGGTGCGCAGGACCTCATGCCGGCGCGCCACAGCCGAAAGTGCCGTGCCCAGGCGCGCCGGGTCGAGCGCCCCCTCGGCGCGCAGCGCCAGGGGGATGTTGTAGGCCGGGCTCTCCGGCTGCAGGCGGTGGAGGAACCAGAGCCGCTCCTGGGCGAAGGAGAGCGGGAGGTCCCCCTCCCGCGGCTCGCGGCGGAGGGGGGGAGCGGCGGGGAGCGCGGCGGCGTCCGGGCCCTGCGGCCCCTCCTCGCGGGCCGCGGCCACCGCCTCGGCCAGGGCGCCCAGCGTCGGCGCCTCGAAGATCCGCCGCAGCGGCAGGGCGATGCCGAACGTCTCGCGGACCCGCGAGACAGCCTGGGTGGCGAGCAGGGAGTGGCCGCCGAGCTGGAAGAAGTCGTCGTGCACCCCCACCCGGTCGACGCCCAGGACCTCCCGCCAGACGCCGGCCAGCAGCTCCTCCACCGGGTTGCGCGGCGCCACGAACCCCTCGCCGCCCCCCCACGACTCGTCGGGGTGCAGGCGGGCGAGCGCGCGGCGGTCGAGCTTGCCGCTGGGGGTCACCGGCAGCGCCGCCAGCCGCGCCCAGGCCGTGGGCACCATGGGATCGGGGAGGGAGTCGGCGAGGAAGGCGCGCAGCTCGCCCGACGCGGGGGGTTCCGCGTCGTCGCGGAAGACGACGTAGGCCACCAGCCGCCGGGCGCCCGCGGAGTCGCCGCGCACCGCCACCGCCGCCTGCAGGATCGCCGGGTGGCGGGCGAGCGCCAGCTCGACCTCGGCGGTCTCGACGCGGTGGCCGCGGACCTTGACCTGGTGGTCGCGGCGGCCGAGGAACTCCAGCTCGCCGGAGGCCAGCCGGCGCGCCAGGTCGCCTGTGCGGTAGAGCCGCCCCCCGGACTCCCAGCCCGGCGACCAGGCCAGCGGATCGGGGAGGAAGCGCTCGGCGGTGAGATCGGCCCGCATGTAGCCGCGCGCCAGGCCCGGCCCGCCGATCCAGATCTCCCCCGGCACCCCCTCCGGCACCGGCCGCAGGTCAGCGTCGAGGAGGAAGATGCGGGCGTGGTCGAGCGGCCCGCCGATGGTCGGGCTCTCCGGCCAGCGGCCGGGATCGCCGTGCAGGGCGAGCCAGGTGGCGGCGTGGGTCTCGGAAGGGCCGTAGTGGTTGTAGAGGCTGATTCCCGGCAGGCGGGCGAACAGCGCCGCCACCTGCGGCGTGACGTGGAGCTGCTCGCCGGCGCTCATCACCTCGCGCAGGGCGGCCGGCAGCGGGCCGTCGGCAGCGGCCATCGCGAGCTGCTGGAGGGCCACGAAGGGCTGGAACAGGCGCTCGATCCGCTCCTCGGCCAGCAGGCGGACCAGTGCCGCCGGATCGCGCCGGACCTCCTCGGAGACCAGCACCAGGGTCCCTCCCGCGCACCAGGTGCCGAAGATCTCCTGGCAGGAGACGTCGAAGGAGAGGGAGGTGTACTGCAAGGTGCGGCCGCCGCCGGCCGCGGAGGTGCGGAGCTGCCAGGCGAGCATCGCCGAGATGGCGGCGTGGGTCATCGCCACCCCCTTCGGCCGGCCGGTCGAGCCCGAGGTGTAGGTGACGTAGACCAGGTTCTCGGGGGAGACTTCCGAGGCGATCTCTGCCGGGCTCTCCACCGTGGGAGCGCCGTCGACGCGCATCACGACCGCCACCCCTTCAGGCACCTCGGCGGCGAGCGGGCCGTGGGTCAGCACCACCGGCGCCCCGGCGTCCTCCAGCATCAGCCGCAGCCGCTCGCGAGGGTACGTGGGGTCGAGCGGCACGTAGGCGCCGCCGGCCCTCAGCACCCCGAGCACGGCCACCATCATGTCGAGCGAACGGCCGAGATAGAGCCCCACCGGCACGTCCGGCCCCACTCCCGCGGCGCGCAGCCGGGCGGCCAGGGCGCCGGAGCGCTGCATCAGCTCGCCGTAGGTCAGCCGCTCACCGCCGAAAACCACCGCCTCGGCCTCGGGCGCGAGCGCCGCCCGCTCCGCCACCCAGTCGTGGAGGCAGCGCGGCTCGGGATGAGGATTGATCGGCGCGGTCCAGGCGACCAGCTCCGCCTGCTCGGCGGCGGTCAGCAGCGGCAGCTCCGAGAGCCGGGCCGACGGATCGGCGACCGCGCCGGCGATCAGGGTGCTCAGGTGGCCGAGCAGGCGCGACGCCGTCGCGGGGTCGAAGAGGGCGCGGTTGAGCTCGAGGTGGCCGGCGATTCCGCCGCCGCTCTCGATCAGGAACAGCGTGAGGTCGAACTTGGCATCGGCCAGCGGGATCTCGACCACCTCGGTCGCGAGGCCGGGGAGCGAGAGGCCGGCCGCCGGGTCGTGCTGGACCACCAGCATCACCTGGAAGAGGGGGGTGCGCGCGGGGTCGCGCTCGGGCGCCAGCTCCTCGACCACGCGCTCGAACGGCAGCTCCTGATGGGCGTAGCCGTCCAGGGTGGCGGCGCGGGCGCGGCGGGCCATCTCGGCGAAGGTGGGGTCTCCCTCGAGGTCGAGGCGGAGCGCCAGGGTGTTGGTGAAGAAGCCGATCAGCCCCTCGACCTCCTGGCGGTTGCGGTTGGCGATAGGGGCGCCCACGACCAGGTCGCGCTGGCCGCTCCAGCGGGCCAGCACGGCGTCGAAGGCGGCCAGGAGGGCCATGAACAGGCTCCACCCCTCACGCTGGGCCAGCCCCCGCAGCGCCGCCGCGAGATCGGGCGGCAGGGCGAACGGCAGGAGCCCGGCCAGCGCCGCCGTCGACGTCAATGCAGGGCGCGGGCGGTCGGTGGGGAGCTCCAGCGCCGCCGGCGCGCCGTCGAGCGCCCGCCGCCAGTGCTCCAGCTCGGCCGCCAGCACCTCGCCCGAGAGCCACGACCGCTGCCAGCGCGCGAAGTCGGCGTACTGGACGGCCGGCGGCGGCAGCGGCGACGGTCCGCCCGCCGCGAAGACGCGGTAGAGCGCCGACAGCTCGCGGAAGGTGACGCCGAGCGACCAGGCGTCGGAGACGATGTGGTGCATCATCACCGCCAGCAGGTGCTCCTCGCCGCCGAGGCGGATCAGCTCTGTGCGCAGCAGCGGGCCGGCGGCGAGATCGAACGGCCGTCCCCCCTCGGCGGCGAGGATCCGCTCCGCTTCGCCCTGACGGACGGCCGCCGGCAGCCCGCCGAGGTCGATGACCGGCAGCGGCAGCGCCGCGGGCGGGAGCACCACCTGGACCGGCTCGCCCGGGGCGTCGCGGAAGACGGTGCGCAGGGCCTCGTGCCGCCGAACGATCTCGCCCATCGCCGCGGCGAGGCCTTCCGTCCGCAGCGG
>DASWQX010000044.1:0-2773 GCA_036403495.1 Thermoanaerobaculia bacterium | reverse complement strand
CTACCCCGCCGGCTACTGGCGGCTCTGGTCGGACGCGATTCTCCATCGCATCCACCTGCGCGTGCTGGAACACGTCAAGCGGCTCTCGGAAAGCGGAAAAGTCCCTATAACAATGTAAGAGCGGGAAAAACAATGTTCGCGGGCTTCAAACAATGTTTGGGCCGCTAGAACATTGTTTGAAGGCCCGAAACATTGTTTGAAGCCGCCAAACAATGTTTGAGCCCCGGAAACAATGTTTGACGGGAAAAAACAATGTTTGAAGCATCTTTGTCCCCAAAAGAGGCCGGAAGGCGGCTTCTCGGGTTTACGCTATGATCTGCGCGCTTTGAGACGCTTCCTGACCTTCGCCCTGCCGCTCCTCGTCCTGACCATGGGACTCTTTCACTTCGCCCTGGAGATGCTGCGGCTCGCTCCCGATCCGGAGGCGCTCTCGCGCTCCACGGTCGCCGCCCTGCCGGGGTGGGTGGTGCTCGCCACCTGGATCCTGGAAGCGGTGGGGCTGGCGGCCCTCTACCTGCTGATCGTGGCGCGGGGCGGATCGCGCTGGGCGGCCGGCCTGCTCGCGGGGTGGATCGCCTGGGTCTTCCGCGGCCCGCTGCTGGTGGTGACGGTGGTCGGGCTCGCCGGCCTCCCCCCTCGCCCCTGGTGGGGGATGGCCTTCTCCTGGTGGATTCTCTATACCCTCTGCGGCCTGGTGCTGGGCGCCGCCGCGTCGGCCGCCCGCCTGCAAGCCTGAAGGCGCCCTCATCTGAAATCGGGCGAAAGCCGTACTATCCGTTGGAAGCCATGCGACCGACCTCGTCACCCACGCTGCTCGTCTTCACTCTCGGGGCCCCCCGGGAGAGCGCCCGCCGGCCGCTGGTGCCGGCCGATCTCCGGGAGCTGGAGATCGTTCTGCGCCAGGAGTGCCTGACGGCGGCCCTGGCGGCGGGACGGGCGTGCGGCTGCCGTCTGGAGGTCGCCTCTCCGACGCCGCTGGGTCTGCCGGAGGACGCCCGCAACTTCCCCCAGCAGGGCCGGGATTTCGGCGCCCGGCTCGAACGGGCGATGGCCGACGCCTTCGCGCGCGGCGCCGGCCCGCTGCTGATCGTGGGGAGCGACGTCCCCGGGCTCTCCGCCCGCCATCTCGACGACGCGCTGAGCCTCCTCGATGCTGACGGCGATCCGGAGCGCGTCGTGATCGGGCCCAGCCCGGACGGCGGCTTCTATCTCCTGGCGTCCCGAAGGCCGGTGGAGGGCCTCGCCGGTGCCGCCCGCTGGTGCCGGCCCGAGACGCTGCGCGATCTGCTCCGCTCCCTCCAGGCCGCCGGGCGCCCCGTGACGCTGCTCGCGCCACTGGACGACCTCGACCACCCGGCCGACCTCGAGCGCTGGCTCGCCGTATCGACAGCCGATGCCCGCTGGCGCCGGCCGACCGCTCGTCTCCGCCGAGCCCTCGCCCGGCGGCTCAGGCCGCTCAGGCTTCCTCCGCCCGGCCAGCTCCGCGCCTCCTTCGTGCCCGTCCTCGCTGGACGCGCCCCGCCCCTCCCACTCTCGCAATAGCCACATCTTCCCCGGGATGGACAAGCGGCGATTCACGCCGTGGCGCCATCTCAAACCCGCTCTTCCAGAAGAGCCAGCAGAGGAGCCACCCATGGTAGGGATGGAAGTCGAAGACGTAGTCCGCGAGCGGTATCGGCAGGGCGCCCAGAAGCGCGTGGCCGACCTCTGCTGCCCGGTGGACTACGACCCGCGCTATCTCGCGGTGATCCCGCAGGAGGTGCTGGAACGGGACTATGGCTGCGGCGACCCCAGCCGCCATCTCCGGGAGGGCGAGACCGTCCTCGACCTCGGCAGCGGCACCGGCAAGATCTGCTTCATCGCGGCCCAGGTGGTGGGCGCGGCGGGGAAGGTGATCGGCGTCGACATGACCGACGAGATGCTGGCGGTGGCCCGCCGCAACGCGCCGGTGGTCGCCGAGCGGCTGGGCTACGCCAACGTCGAGTTCCGCCGCGGCCGCATCCAGGACCTGGCGCTGGACTTCGACCTCCTCGACGAGGCCCTGGCGCGCCAGCCGGTGACCAGCGCCGAGGCGCTCCTGCGCGCCGGCTCGCTGGCCGACGAGCTCCGCCGCACCCGGCCGCTGATCGCCGACGGCTCGGTGGACGTGGTGGTCTCCAACTGCGTGCTCAACCTGGTGGACGCCGGTGAGAAGGAGCGCCTCTTCCAGGAGATCCACCGCGTGCTGCGCAAGGGAGGCCGGGCGGTGATCTCGGACATCGTCAGCGACGAGGAGGTGCCGCTAGCCTTGCAGCAGGACCCCGAGCTCTGGAGCGGCTGCATCTCCGGCGCGCTGACCGAGAGCGGCTTCCTGGCGGCATTCGAGGACGCCGGCTTCCACGGCATCCGCATCCTCGAGCGGCAGGCCGAGCCCTGGCGCACCGTCGCCGGCATCGAGTTCCGCTCGCTCTCCGTCGAGGCCTTCAAGGGCAAGGAGGGGATCTGCCTGGAGCGCCGGCAGGCGGTGATCTACAAGGGCCCGTTCCGCGAGGTGCTCGACGACGACGGCCATCGCCTGCGCCGCGGCGAGCGCTCCGCCGTCTGCGACAAGACCTTCCAGCTCTTCTCCCAGGAGCCCTACCGCTCCAGCTTCGAATTCGTCGAGCCGCTGGCGGCGGTGCCGCTCGAAGCCGCGCAACCCTTCGACTGCTCCCGCACCGCCCCGCGTCACCCCAAGGAGACCAAGGGCCAGGACTATCAGGTGACCACGGAGGCCGAAGCATGCTGCGCGCCT
>DASWQX010000043.1:0-25690 GCA_036403495.1 Thermoanaerobaculia bacterium | reverse complement strand
TGTCCTCCCTCCCACCCAGGGCATCGGCCTTCGGCCTCAGCCCTGGGCTCCGTTCTCCCGGCCCGTTGGGCCGGACGGAACCAGATGTCCTGGGGCTGCCGTGCTCCGGGGAACTGGTGCAGTTATTCTGTGACGAGTCCTTAGTTAGTTTTAGTTAGAGCCGGCGGGACGCCGGCGGTCCCAGGAGGGCGGGGGACTCCCAAGGGTCTGCCTTCAGGGTGCGAAGCTCCACGTCTTCACCTCCCACGTCTCCCCCTCGATGGCGACGGCGCCGAGGTACTGCTCCGCCGGCACCAGATGGTGGAAGAACCAACGGGCGGCGCGGGCGACGTCCCCTTCGAGGGTGAGCATGCGCGGCGGATCTCCCGGCGCCAGGGTGACGTCGAAGGAGTCGAGCGGCGCCGCCAGCCCCTCGCCCACCGCCTTGAGGTAGGCCTCCTTCCGCGTCCAGCAGTTGAAGAAGGTCTCCTCCTTGACCGGACCGGGCATCTCCCGCAGCACCTTCCGCTCGCTCTCCGAGAAGAAGCGCTCGGAGATCTGCTCGCAGTCGGGCATCGGGCGGCGAAACTCGACGTCGACGCCGATCTCGCGGCCGGTCACGAAGGCGGCCAGCGCCAGCTCGTCCGAGTTCGAGAGGTTGAACTCGAGGCCGCCAGCGTCGAGCGGCGCCTCCAGGAAGGGCTTGCCGCGGGGGCCGTAGCGGAAGCGGATCGCCTCCGGCGTCATCTTCGGCGGCCCTCCCAGGTAGCCCGCGAGCAGGCTCCGCAGGGCGCCGCGCCCGACCACGTACTGCCGGCGGTGCTTGTCGAAGCGGAAGCGGTTGGCGCGCTCCCACTCGTCGGCGGCGAGGAAGCGCCCCAGCCGCTCGACCTCAGGAGCGGGCGGATCGAGGCGGATCGACCAGACGTGGATCTCGCCGGGCTCCAGCGCGAGGCCGGCCGCGGCCGAGCGAGGAGGGAAGCCGGTCACCAGCGGGGAGCGGGCGCGGCGGAGACCTCGGCGAGGTCGCGCGCGACGGATTCGAGGATGAGGTCCTTGTTGCTGTTGATGAAGAAGTGATCGCCCGGCAGCATCCGCAGCCGGAACCGGCCGCGGGTGTCCACCTTCCAGGCCTCCAGGTCCTCGCGGGTGACCTCGGCGTCGCCCAGGCCGCCGAAGGCGGAGATCCCGGCGTCGAGCGGCGCCTCCTCGGTGAACTCGTAGGTCTCGTTGACCGAGAAGTCGGCGCGCAGGATGGGAGTGATCAGCTTCATCAGCTCCTCGTGCTGGAGCACCTCCTCCGGCGTGCCGTTGAGCTCGCGGAGCTTGCCGATGAACTCGGCCTCGGGGAGCGCGTGGATCGGCTCCTCGCGCGCCGGTAGCTGCGGCGCTCGGCGGCCGGAGACGAAGAGGTGCAGCGGCTGCGTGCGCCCCCGGCGGCGGAGCTCCCGCGCCAGCTCGAAGGCGATCATGGCGCCCATGCTGTGGCCGAAGAACACGAACGGCAGGTCCATGTAGGGAGCGAGGGCGTCGGCGATCGCCTGGACCATCGGTCCGGGCTCGGCGAAGCCGGGCTCCCGCAGCCGGCTCTCGCGGCCGGGGATCTGCACCGGGCAGACCTCGACGTCGGTGGGCAGGGACGCGCCCCATCCCCGGTAGATCGAGGCGCCGCCTCCCGCGTAGGGAAAGCAGAACATACGCATCTTCGCGCGCGGATTCACGTCGCGGTAGGCCAGCCACCGCTCCGGAGCGTTGCTGCTCGGTCTCAAGATAGGGTTGCCTCCAGGCGGCTAGTTGGCTTCGGTGCCCGCCTGCCGGGAGCGCTCCATCTCTTCCATCTTCTTGCGCAGGGACAGGGGACGCATGTCCGTCCAGACTTCCTTGATGTACTCGAGGCACTCGGCCTTGGGGCCGGATTTGCCGACGTCGTTCCAACCCAGGGGGTTCTCGCGGTGGGCCGGCCAGATAGAGTACTGTTCCTCGTGGTTCACCACCACCTTGTAGATCGTGGTGTCTTCTTTCTCTTCCCAGCTCATGGGTGCGTCTCCTCTGGTCTTTGATTCGCTGCCGACGGGATCGAGATACTGCGCCCCGCTCGCCTGGAACCGTTCCCTGTCTTAAGTGCGGAAAACGCCGCAGGCGGGACAGTCCGAGGGTTGATGACTGTATCAGCTTTCCTCCCGGCCCTCAGCTTTCCTCCTCGCCTTCGGCCTGCGCCTGCCGCGATCGCGCCCGGGCGAGGGACGCGACCAGGGCGTCGACGTCCTCCGGCCCCGTCCGGTAGTTGGTGATGCAGGCGCGCAGGGCGGGGCCCGCCTCGCCCAGCGCCACCGTGCTGATCCAGGCCTCCCCGGAGCCCACGACGTCCGCCGCCACCGCTTCGAGGAACGCCGCCGAGCGCCCGTCGCGCCCCGCGCGGCTGTCATCCACGAAGCAGACCACCGGCAGCGGCGTGTCGTTGACGATCGTCCACCCCTCGGCCACGAGCCGCTCGCGCAGGCGGTCTCCCATGGCCGTCTGCCGGCGGATGGCCTCTTCGTACCCCGCCCAGCCGGCGACCGCCAGCGAGAGGAAGAGCTTGAGGCCGATGAACCGCCTGGACCACTGCATCGAGTGCGCGTAGGGGTCCGCCACCGGCAGCACGACGCCCTCGCGCGGCATGTAGCCCGCCGCCACCCGGAAGGTGCGCTCGAGGATGCCGGGGTGACGGGTGAGGTACATGCCGGCGCCCATCGGCACCGAGAGCCACTTGTGGGCGTCGAAGGTGAGCGAGTCGGCGCGCGCCACGCCGTCGAGGAGCGACCGCAGCTCCGGGACCAGCGCCGCCGCTCCCCCCCAGGCCGCGTCGACATGCAGCCAGAGTCCCCCCACCTCCTCGGCCACCTGGGCGATCCCGGCCACCGGATCGACCGCGCCGGCGCTGGTCGAGCCCACGGTGGCGACCACCAGGAAGGGCGCGCACCCCTCGGCGCGGTCCTCGGCGATGCGGTCGGCCAGCTCCCCCGGGATCATCCGCAGCGAGGAGTCCACCCGCACCTCGCGCACCGACTCGGTGCCGAGGCCGCAGAGGCGGGCCGCCTTGAGGAAGGAGTCATGGGCCTCGGGCGAGACGTAGAGCACCGGCTGGCTGCGCAGGGCGCGCAGGCCGCGGCGGCCGATCTCGGGGAAGGCGCGGGTGAGGGCCGTCAGCAGCGCCGTGTGGTTGGCCTCCGCGCCGCCGGAGGTGAAGGTGCCCTCCACCTTGCCCGGATCGAAGCCGAAGCGCTCGCTTAAGGCCCGGATCAGGTGCTGCTCGATCTCGGCCGCCATCGGGCTGTGGCTCCAGGCCGCGAGCTGCGGGTTGAAGGCGGCCACCAGGGCGTCGCCGGCGATGCCCATCGTCGTCGGCGCCGGGTTGAACAGCCCGAAGTAGCGCGGGTGCGGGGTGTGGACCTGCCACTTCCAGAGGCTCTCCACCGCGAAGTCGAGCGCCTCCAGGGGGGGCATCGGCCGCTCGAAGTCGAAGGCCCCGAGCGCTCCCCGCATTGCCTCGACGTCGAGCGCCGGCGCCACCCGCGCCTCGCCCACCCCGTTCAGATAGGTCTCGATCGCCTCCACCAGGCGGCTCCAGAGCTCGGTCCTGGTCTCGGCGTCCAACATCAGCATGGCGTTTCCCTCTCCTTCCGACCGGAGCGCAGATGATAGAGCAGGAGCGCGCGGAAGCGGCCTACAATGCCCCTCATGCCTCTCCCCGCCCAGCCGCCGCGCCTCGCTCCCTGTCCGCGCACCCCGAACTGCGTCTCGACGCAAGGCCCCGCGGGGCCGCAGCACATGGAGCCGATCCCCTACACCGGACCGCTCGCCGCCGCCCGCGCGAGAGTGTTGCAGATCTTACGCGATTACCCACGGACCCGGATCGTGCGCGAGGATCCGCTTTACCTCAAAGCGGAGTGCCGGTCGGCGCTCTTCCGTTTCGTCGACGACGTCGAGCTCGTCTTCGACGACGGGGCCAAGCGGATCGACTTCCGCTCCGCTTCGCGCCTGGGGCGCAAGGACTTCGGGGTGAACCGGAAACGGATGGAGGAGATCCGCGCCGCCTTCGGGAAAAAAGGCTGAAGGAGATCTTCGGGTGACGGAGGGCTCCTGTTGACGACGACTAGGGCAGGTTCAGCAGGCCCGTCTTTCGATCGATTTCCGCAGGCATCTGCGCTCTCGAAAACCCAAAGGCCTCGTAGAACCTCTGCAACAGGCGAACACCGCAAACATCCGGGTTTTCCATTTCCCTCAAGGGGAACACCAGCGGTTTCTCCAGGACGAAATCATCCCCCTTCGTGAAGGTCACGGCCTCGGGAGGACGGAAGGTCCATCGGCGAGGCGAGCCGGGGCGCAGGGACCATCCTTTGCAGTTGAAAACTGCCATATGAACCACCAGATCCGTCTCATCCGGCCCCTCTCCGGCCCAAAGAGGTGATCGCCGATAGATTTGCGCCGCAAGCCGGAAGACGGAGATCGGGTACTCCAGGATTGCATCCGGAAAGAACATCCTCTGCGGATCGTCTGGGCGGCGGGACGGCCACCAGAAATCAATGAGAGGCGCGGTAAACGAAATCCCCCCGTCCTCAAAGATCCTCAGGAAGGTGTTCTCCTTCCTGCCTACGTCAAGGCTCGCCTTGCCGGAGGTATCGCGGACCACCCTCGGGCTGAAGCCGGCCAGCGCGGCGAAGGCGACGAATCCGGCCGGGCGATTGCCACTTGCGCGGGGATCGATGAGGAGGTCGCTCTCTTCGATCGCCGCCAGATCGAGATCAAGGCTTCTGGCAGGCTGCAGGCGAAGCCACCAGAGATCGCCGCCGTCGCGCTGGACCTCCTCCTGCCGCTCCTTCTCTTCCGTCAGGAGCGCCTGGACAGCCGCCCGGTCCTGCGTCAGGTCCTCACACGTATCTCCGAAAATCTCGCCTCGATGCATCCAACGGGTATGGCCACCGTGGCGGACCAGAAAATGCCGTCCCCCGCCCTCGAGGAATGCATAGGGGCCGCGCTTCCCCTCCGGCCGCAAGGTCAGGCGCAAAGCCAGAGACTCCCTGTTGCCCTGAGCCTCCACCAGGAGCTCTCCTCTCGCTGGCGACGGCTCGATGGTATCCGCCAGGTAGTTCGCAAGCGTCCGCCCCTCCCAGGCCGCTTCCGGCGCGTCCATCGCAGGGCGGGCCCCATCCCACAAGCCGATCCGGATTACGCCCCCTCCGGAATTCAGCCTGGCGACCGCCTCTCGGGCGATGATCCCGGGAGTCTCCAGCGCCCGCCGGTCCATGAGGTTCGGATCGAAACCCTCTTCCTTGCTGAGAGGAACGCTCATCGCACGGACCTCAAAAAGGCGGCGGGGTCCAGCAGGAATTTCTGAAGGGGTAGAACATGGACGCCCTCCACCCAATCCTCCGTCAGGCCACCGTACACCAGAATCAGCCTGCCCGGCTTCAGGATCTTGCCAGCCTTGAGCAGCCGCGCCAGCTTGTCGGGCCGCAACCGCTGACTGCTCGTAACCTCGATCCCGATCGAAGGGGCGTCGGCGGTTTCGAAAACGAAATCGATCTCCAGGTCGTCCTTGTGGCGGAAATAGCTCAGCCGCCCGTCGACCTCTCGGGAGACTTCGCGAAGATGACGGAAGACCGCCGCCTCGAACACCGCAGCCTGGACTTCGCGATCCTCCGGTGAAAGGCGCGCGAAGGCGAGAACCAGACCGGGATCGGCCGCGAACCATTTGGTCCTGGCTCTCAGCCCTGCGGACGACCGGGAGATCGACCGCTCAAGGGGCGAGATGAGTAGAGTATCGCCCAATCGGGAGACCCAATCGCGCACGGATCGCGGGTCGGCTTGAAGATCGCTTGCCCGGGCCTCGACGTTGAATTCTCCTCCCGATTCTCGGACGATAAAGACGAAGAGATCCTTGACCCGCTGCACATCCAGCCCCAGTCGGCCCAGATCCCGCTCAACCGCCCGTTCCGCGATGTCGCTGCGGAGGAGTCTCAGGGCCTCCGGCACGGCCAGGCTCAAGACATATTCGGGGAAGCCTCCAAGAGTCAGGTAGCGTCCGTACAGGATTTCGATCCGCGGCGGCGCCTCGATCCCTTCATCCGGGCTGGTATGGAAGCGGACGAATTCTCGAAAGGAGAGCCCTTCGATATAGAGCTCGTTCCACCGGCCCTGACCCGACTCGCGCGATCCTTGCCGCAGCAGGCTCGCAGCGGAATCTGTGACGACGATCCGGCCGATGCGCGAGTCGACCGCCTGCTTCAGCCAGCGGTCCCAGTTCGGGGAGCTTCCGATCTCGTCGAGCAAAAAGGCCTGGGGGTGGGACGGATCGGTTCCCATCGGCCGATGGTCGACGATATCCCGCGCCGTGACCGCTTCCCCGCCCGTCAACCTCTCGTCCGAGAAGTCGAAATACGTCAGGTTCTGCGGCGGCCAGCCGGCGTCGAGCAGGTCATCCGCGAGTTGCAGCAGAAGGACTGTCTTTCCCACTTGCCGAGGCCCCAGGAGCACCAATGCCCGGCGGTTCTCGGCTTCCTGGATCTGGTCGAGGACTCTCGGCTGAAGATCTCTCCGGACGGGGTATTCTCTGGCCCGGCGGGCCGCTCCGTCGCGCCACCAAGGGTTCTGATTCTCCAGGAGATCGGCCGGGATCATTCCATTGCACCTCCTTGGGCATTCTACCAGCATTCCGACGACTGAAAAACTCGACTCCCCCGACCTCCTCCACGCCCCACACGGCGAGCCCGGCAACTTCTTCAATCCCTGGGCGCCGTTCAAGAGCCGGTTCACCGATCTGCTGCGGTGGAAGTTCGGCGGAGGGAAGAAGCAGTACGACAAAAGCGCTCCGCTCGACATTCCGGTGGTGGCCAACGACGGCGCCTATCTGAAGGACCGGGGGGCGCCCGATTCGGTGTCCTGGGTGGGGCACTCCACGTTCGCGGTCCAGGACGGCGGCGAGGTGTTCCTGACCGACCCCCACTTCGGCGCGCGGGCGCTGCTCCCCAAGCGGAAGAGCCCGCCGGGCATCCCCCTGGAGGCGGTGCCGGCCGACGCCTTCGCCGTGCTCTCGCACAACCACTACGACCACCTGGACGACTGGAGCGTCCGCCATCTGCCGGCGGCGATGCCCTGGTTCGTTCCCCTGGGGCTCGCCGGGTTCCTCCGCGAGCGGGGGCGGCAGGCGGTGGAGCTCGACTGGTGGCAGAGCGTCCGCCACGGCCGCTGGACCCTCACCTTCCTGCCGGTCCAGCACTGGTCGAACCGCTTCGGCATGCCCCGCAACTCCACCCTCTGGGGGTCCTGGCTCCTCGACTCCGGGACCCGGCGCTACTATTTCGCCGGCGACTCCGGCTATTACCAGGGCTTCCGCGAGATCGGGCGGCGGTTCCCACCGATCGACGTCGCCTTCCTCCCCATCGGCGCCTACGAGCCCCGCTGGTTCATGCGCCCCCAGCACGCCGACCCCGCGGAGGCCTACCAGGCGTTCCTCGACCTCGGCGCGCGGACGATGATCCCCATGCACTGGGGGTGCTTCGATCTCACGGACGAGCCGGTGGATCTCGCGCCCAAGGCGCTGGCGCAGGTCCTGGAAGCCGCCGGCGCCGATCCCGCACCGGTGCGGACGATGGCGGTGGGCGAACGCTGGTTGATCGCCTGAGGGCCCCAGACATCCGGAGCCGGGCTTTTCCAGAGATTCCGGGACATTTCCGATGCTTTTCGGACTTTCTCAGAGCTCATCGGGCTTTCTCATTGATTTTGGGGCTTTCTCGGAGATCAAGGGGCAGGATCGGACGAGATCGGGAAAAAACAGAGAGAATGGGACAATCCGGGAGAGAAAAGAGGTGGAGGACGGGATGGAGCGCTGTGGTACAGTCGATTTCCCGCTTTTTGGGGGCTGTCTCCAGGGCACGCATGGGTACGACGAGATCTTCGGCGCAGCAGCAGCTTCCGCGTGAATCGAGGCGGCCCGTGCGCCGTCCGGCGGCGGGCGGACCGGTCCAACTGGAGCTGTTCGGGCTCCGCCCGGTCGCCGCGCCCGTGGTCCAGCCGGTTCCCCAAGCGCCCGCCGATCCCCACACCCAGCGCTTCCACCTCCTGCGCCAGCTCAACCGCCTGACCGGCGGCCGGCTCCGCTCCCTGGAGCTGACCGACAACCGGCGCACCATTCTCAGCGTCCGCGCCGGGCGCACGGGGAACCGGGCGGCGCCGCTGGAGCTGCGCATCCACCACTCCTTCACCCAGGCGCCCGAGGAGGTGCTGCGGGCGGTCGCCACTTTCGTCGAGAGCAAGCGGGGGAGCGACCAGTCGCGGGAAGCGCTGACGCTGATCCGCGAGCACTTCTCCGGCCATCGGCAGGCGGCCCGCATCCGCAAGCTGGTCCTCCAGCCGGCGGGCTCCTGCCTCGACCTGCGCGACGTCTTCGCCGAGCTCAACGAGCGCTATTTCGAGGGGCGGCTGGCGGCCGGCATCACCTGGGGGAAATCGACGATCCACTCGCGCTGCGGCCGCCGCCGGAGCGCCAGCCTCCAGCTCGGCAGCTACTCCTACGAGGACCGACTGATCCGCCTCCACCGGGTGCTCGACCACCCGGAGGTGCCGCGCTACGTGATCGAGGCGGTGGTCTACCACGAGATGCTCCACGCCGACATGCCCCCCGAGATCCGCGGCGGCAAGCGCCTCTTCCATACCCCCGAGTTCCGCCGCCGCGAGCGCCAGTACCGCAACCTCACCCGCGCCGAGCGCTGGATCGGCGAGAACATGCCGGCCCTGCTCAAGGCGCGGACGGCGATGGGGGCGAAGAAGGCCTCCAGACCGGCGCGTCGCGGCTCTCCCATCCAGTAGTCGCCTCTCCGTCCGGGATTGCGCCGGTGGGACTGCGCCGGTGCCAGGTCCGGCGGGCCATAAAACCCTTTCCATAGAATTGCAATGTATATATAACTCGATGTCACGGGACTTGCAGAGGCTTCCGGCGGGCACAACATGAGTTCCGTCGATTCGACGGGACACCACTTCAAAAGGAGCCTCCAATGTCGAAAGTATCCCGGTCCTTCCTGCTGATCATTCCCGTCCTGGCCCTGACCTTCGCTTTCCTGCCGACAGCCCCGGCCCACGCCACCTTCAGCACCACCTGCGCACTCACCGCCAACGGCCTGCCGACGATCCGGATGCAGGGCGACTCAGACGGCGGCGTGACCTTCTACGTGGATACGCCGGACGGCGCGGGACGGTTCATGCAGATCCGTCCGGCCGGCGGCCACTGGGAGATCCATTCGATGCACGACCTGCCGGCCGGCACCGCCCTCCAGTTGGACGACAACGGATTCCCGATCGTCATTCAGGATTGATGAGCGCGCGCCTGGAATCGCCGGGGCTCCATGCCCCGGCGTTCGATCCGAGCCCTTCCACCCTCCCTTCCTTGCCTCCAACCCCTTCTTCTGCAACAATTCGCCGAGCGTTCCGACCGTGAGCCGTCCCATCTCCGGAGTTGCAGCAAGCCCGACGTGCCGATCCTGAAGCGCGAAGTCGATCCTTTCCCCCCGCATCCGTTCGAGCCGCCGGTCCGACGCGATCTCGTCTTCGTCTCCGCCGGCCTCGGGCTGGACGGCGGCGGGCGCGCCGCGGCCGGCCGCCTCCTGGCCGGCGGCTGCGCACGCTTCGCCGGCGAGCGGGATCTGAGCTTCGAGCTCCTGTCGCTCGACGGCGCGGGGCTGCCGGACTCGGAGGTGGACGTCCGCGGCTTCGCCGGGAACCAGCGGGCGCTGGCGCTGGCGGTCTGGAAACGCCAGTGGACGGGCCGTCGGGCCGCCTTCGTCTTCGACCTCCTGGGGCCGGCGCGGGTGCAGAGCTATCTGCCGGCGCCGCTGCGCGCCCCCTATCTGATCCCGCTCTACGGCATCGAGGTCTGGCGGCCGCTCGAGTGGGACCGCCGGCGGGCGCTCACCCGGGCCACGGTGGTGTTCGCCATCTCCGCCCACACTCTGGAGCGCGCGCGGCCGTTCGCCCCGGACCTCGGCGGCACCGTCGTCCTCCCTCTGGCGCTGGAGGAGCGCCGGCCGGAAGGGGCGGTCGACGCCGTGCTCCTCGGCCGCCTCGGCCGCGGGTTCTTCCTGATCGTGGGGCGGATGGACGCCCGCGAGCGCTACAAGGGTCACGATCAGCTCCTGGAAGCCCTGCGCGGGATCCCCGAGGCGAAGCTGGTCGCGGCCGGCGAGGGGGACGATCGCGCGCGGCTGGAGGCGAAGGCGGCGGGGCTCGGGATGTCCGACCGCGTCGTCTTCACCGGCTTCACGAGCGAGGCGACCCTCGCCGAGCTCTACCGGCGTTGCGTGGCGTTCGCGATGCCGAGCCGGGGCGAGGGGTTCGGCCTCGTCTACCTGGAGGCGATGCGGGCGGGCAAGCCGGTGCTGGCCGCCCGCGGCAGCGCCGCCGAGGAGATCGTGGTGGACGGCAGGACCGGCCTGCTGGCCGATCCCGACGACCGCGACGAGCTCCGGGGCGCCCTCTACCGCCTGCTCGACCATCCCGGGGAAGCCAGGAGGATGGGCGAGGCGGGGTTCGAGCGCTGGCGGCAGGAGTACAGCGGCGAGCGGTTTCGGGAGAGATTGCTGCCTCTGTTGGAGAAACTGGTGAGCTGATGTGCGGGATCAACGGCATCCTCCGCCTCTCGGACGCGGCCCCCGCGATCGACCCGGGCGAGCTCCTCCGCACCCGCGACGCCATGACCGCCCGCGGACCGGACGGCTGCGGGGCCTGGATCGACGGCGAGGCCCAAGTGGCGCTGGCGAGCCGGCGGCTGGCAATCCTCGACCTTTCCGAGGCCGGGACGCAGCCCATGGTTTCGGAGGACGGCCGGTTCCGGATCGTGATCAATGGCGAGATTTACAACTTCAAGGAGCTGCGCGGCGAGTTGGAAGAGGAAGGGGTCCGTTTCCGCTCGCGCAGCGACACCGAGGTCGTGCTCGCCCTCTACGCCCGCGACGGCGCGGCCATGCTCCCCCGCCTGCGCGGGATGTTCGGCCTGGCGATCTGGGACGGCCGCGAGAAGAGCCTGCTGCTGGCCCGCGATCCGCTCGGCATCAAGCCGCTCTACCTGTCCACGGAAGGCGGCTGCCTGCGCTTCGCCTCGCAGGTGAAGGCGCTGGAGGCGGGGGGAGCCATCTCGCGCGAGATCGACCCCGCCGGCGTCGCCGGCTTCCTCCTCTGGGGGTCGGTCCCCGAGCCGCTGACGATCCGCCGGGCCGTGCGGGCACTCCCCGCCGGTCATTTTCTGGTCATCCGCGACGGCCGGATCGGCGAGCCGGTCGCGATCGCCGAGCCCACACCGACCGGGATGAAACCGGCGGAAGCCGTCGAGGACTCGGTCCGGGCACACTTGGTCTCGGACGTGCCGGTGGCGGTCTTCCTCTCGGCGGGGCTCGATTCGGGGCTGATCGCGGCGCTCGCCCGCCGGCATCTGCCGGAGCCCCCCGTCACCTTCACCCTCCGCTTCGACGAGCTGGCGGGGACGCCGGCGGACGAGGCGCCGCTGGCCGCCGAGGTGGCCCGGCGGCTAGGGACCCGCCACGTCGAGCGGCGGGTGGGCCGGGCCGACTTCGCGGCGCTCTGGCCGGGTGCTCTCGCCGCCATGGATCAGCCGAGCATCGACGGCTTCAACAGCTACGTGGTCAGCCGGGAGGCCCATGAGGCGGGGCTCAAGGTGGTGCTCTCCGGCCTCGGCGGCGACGAGCTGTTCGGCAGCTACCCCTCCTTCGCCGGCGTCCCCCGGCTGGAGCGCGCGGCGCGCGGGATGGGCCGGCTGCCGGGGCTCGGCGCGCTCTGGCCGGCCGCCGCCCGCGCGCTGGCGCCGGGCCGTCCGAAGCTCGCCGGCGTGCTCCGCTACGGGCGGACGCTCCCCGGCGCCTACTTCCTCCGCCGCGGGCTCTTCCTCCCCGAGGAGCTCCCCGCCCTGATGGGGCGCGACGCCGCCGCCGAGGGATTGAGCCGCTACGACCCGGTGGCGGATGCCGCCCGCGCCCTCGCCGAGGCGAACGGCCGGGCCGCCGACGGCTGGACGGCGGTCCACGTCCTGGAGACCGCCCGCTACATGCGCAACCAGCTCCTGCGCGACGCGGACTGGGCCTCGATGGCCTGGTCGGTCGAGCTGCGGGTGCCGCTGGTGGACGCCTGGCTGCGGGCGCGCCTCGCCGCCGGGGGTTTCGAGCCCGCCCGCGGCGAGGGCAAGGCGGCGCTCGTCCGCCAGGCCGCCCCGGAGCTGCCGGAAGAGGTGCTGGCGCGGCCGAAGAGCGGTTTCTACATTCCGGTCGCCGAATGGATGCGGCCGAAGCTGGCGGCCCGGCGGCCGGGCGAGCGCTCGCGTTGGCTGGCGCTGCGGGTTCTGGAGGAGCTGCGATGATCCTCCGCGCCCGCCTCGCCGACTGGACCCGGATCCTCGGCGCCTACTTCTCCACCCAGACGCTCACCCAACTGGTGGGGATCGCGGCCGGCCTGCTGTTCGTCCGCTCGATGCCGGTGCGGGAGTTCGCGCTCTACACCCTGGCGTTCTCGGTGATCAGCTTCTTCAACTTCGTCTCCGACCTGGGGAGCACGACCTCGCTGCTCCACTTCTTCCACCGCGCCGCCCGCGACGGCGAGGCCTTCCAGCCCTATCACGACGCGGTGCTGTCGCTACGCCGGGGAGCCTTCCTGCTGGGGGCGTTGGCGGTGGCGGCGGCGTTCCCGGCGGTGGCTTCACACCAGGGCTTCGGGGCGCGGGATATCGCCCTCTGCACGGCGGGGATCCTGCTCTGCGTCTGGTTCCAGATCCGCGTCTCCCTGCGCGTCCTGGCGCTCCGGCTGCGCGCCGCCTTCCTGCGCTCCTACCGGGCCGAGATGGCAGGGGCCGGCCTCCGCCTGGGCCTCGCCGGAGTGATGGTGCTGACCTCCTGGCTGCAGGCCTGGCTGGGGGTCCTGGCCGCGGCCCTGAGCGCGGCGCTGACCGCCCGCCTCGCCCGTCCGGTTCCAGTCACGCCGGTCCCTGAAACGGCCGCGCCGGCGGGAGCGGCCGTTGGCGGCGGGCTCGGCCTCTACCGGCGGCGGGTGATCCGCTATCTGCTGCCGACCCTCCCCGCCGCTCTCTACTACTCGGTCCAGGGGCCGCTGATCGTCTGGCTGTCGGCCACCTTCGGCTCGACGCGCACCATCGCCCAGGTGGGGGCCCTCGGGCGTCTCGGCCTGGTGGTGGGGATGTTCGCGGGGCTCACCGGCACGGTGTTCCTCCCCCGGCTCGCCTACGTGGTGGACGACCGCCACTACCTGCGGCGCTACCTCCAGTTCGGAGGGATGCTCGCCGCCGTCGCCGGCGGCCTGATCCTGCTCGCCGCCGCCGCGCCGCGCCTGTTCCTCTGGCTGCTGGGGCAGCGGTACGCGGGCCTGAGCTCGGAGCTGCTCCTGGTGGTGACCGCCTCGGGTCTGAGCCTGCTGGACGGCTACGCCGTGAACGTCAACCTGGCGCGCTCCTGGACGCGGTGGCAGGGGGCGGCCCTGGCGGTGCAGGTCGCGGCGCAGGCCGCCCTGGTCGCCCTGCTGCCGCTGTCGACCACCTTCAACCTGCTGCGGTTCAACGCGCTGAGCGCCGGCGTCGCCCTGAGCCTGCAGCTCCTCACCGCCCTGGCCGGCTTCACCCGCCCGCGCTGGGTCTACTGGTCTTGACGTCCGGACGGCTTCGTCGCAAGATGCCCTCTCCGCTCCCCCCGAGCCCGCCCATGCAGGAAACGCCCCCATCGCCCAGGGTTGCCGTCGTCTACCCTACGCCGTTCGGCGAGGACGGCATCTTCGGCGGCGGCGAGCGCTACGCCCACGAGCTGGCGCGGGCCCTGGCGCAGCGGACGCCCACGCGGCTGGTCAGCTTCGGCTCGCGCCCGCGCCGGGAATTCGACGGCCCCCTCGAGGTCTCCATCCACGAGCCGCTGCGCTGGGTGCACGGCATGAAAGCCAACCCCTTCTCGGTGAGCTTCCTGCGCGACCTCGCCGACGTCGACGTGGTCCACTGCCTGGCCTGGAACACCCTGGTCACCGACCTCTCGGTGATCTTCGCCCGCGCGACCGGCCGCAAGGCGATGGTCACCGACGTCGGCGGCGGCGCCAGCGTGACGCTGGTACGCTGGCTTCCCATCGCCCGCTGGGTCGACCGCTTCCTGCTGATCGCCGAGGAGGGGGGCTCCCAGTTCCTGGCCCATCGCGACCGCTGGAGCATCCTCTTCGCGGGGATCGACACCGAGCGCTTCCGGCCCGACCCGGAGGTCCGCCGGGAGGGCGTGCTGTTCGTCGGCCGGCTCCTCCCGCACAAGGGGGTGGACGTGCTGATCGCGGCGGTGGACCCCGGGGTGCCGCTGCGGATCGTGGGGCGGCGCTACCACGACGAGTACTTCGCGCTGCTGCAGCGCCTGGCCGCCGGGAAGGACGTGACCTTCATAACCGACGCCACGGACGAGCAGATCCGCGACTGCTACCGCGCCGCCGCCGTCTCCGTCCTCCCCTCGGTGAACCGCACGGTCTACGGCGACGAGACGGCGCTGCCTGAGCTCCTGGGGTTCACCGCCATGGAAGCGATGGCCTGCGGCGCGCCGGTGGTGGTCAGCCGGGTCGGCGGCATGCACCACGTGGTAGACGACGGCGTGACCGGCTACCTGGTGCCGCCGAGCGATCCGGCGGCGCTGCGCGACCGGCTGCGGCGGCTGCTCGCCGACCCGGAGCTCGCCGGGCGGATGGGCCGGGCCGCCCGCCTGCGGATCGAGGAGCTGTTCACCTGGGACGGAGTGGCGCGGCGCTGCCTGGAGGCCTACTCCCAATGAGCCGGGACGAGGGCATCGTGGTGGTGGGGGGCGGCGGCCACGCCCGGGTGGTGATGGAGACGCTCCTCGCCGCCGGTCTCCGGGTGGCGGGCTTCACCGACCCCGCGGGAGCCGGCAGCTCGTTCGGGGAGATCCCCTGCCTGGGCGACGACAGCGCGCTCCCCGCGCTGGCGCGGACGGTGCGCCACGCCATCGTGGCCCTGGGCGACAACGCTCTCCGCGGCCGGTTGGCGCGGCGGGTCGAGGAGCTCGGCTTCGAGCTCGCCAGCGCCATCCACCCGGCGGCCCGGATCTCCCCCTCCGCCACCCTCGGGCGGGGGGTCGCCGTCATGGCCAACGCCGTGCTCAACGCCGGCGCCGTGGTGCTCGAAAATGCCATCATCAACACCGCCGCCTCGGTGGATCACGACGGACGGATCGGCCGCGACGCACACGTGGCACCCGGCTGCCGGCTCGCCGGCTACGTGACGGTGGAGGACGGCGCCCTGGTCGGCGTCGGCTCGGTGGTCGGCCGCGGACGGCCGGTGCGGATCGGCGCCTGGGCCGTGGTCGGCGCCGGTTCCGTCGTGATCCACGACGTGCCGCCCGGCGCCACGGTGGCCGGCAACCCCGCCCGGCCCCTCCACCGCGCCGGCGGACGGCAAGAAAGGACCCGATGACCGACTTCATCCCGGTTTCCGCTCCGGCCCTCCTGGGGAACGAGAAGCGCTACGTCAACGAATGCCTGGACTCGACCTGGATCTCGTCGATCGGCGCCTTCATCGAGACCTTCGAGCAGCGCTTCGCCGCCTACTGCCGGACCGGCCACGCGGTGAGCTGCGCGAACGGCACCGTGGCCCTCCACCTCGCCCTGCTCGGGATCGGCATCGGCCCCGGCGACGAGGTGCTGGTGCCCTCGCTCACCTACATCGCCTCGGCCAACGCCGTGCGCTACTGCGGCGCCGAGCCGGTGTTCGTCGACTGCGACCGCCGGACCTGGAACCTCGACCCCGCCGACCTGGAGCGCAAGATCACTCCCCGGACCCGGGCCGTCATGGCCGTGCACCTCTACGGCAAGCCGGCGCCGATGGCCGCGATCCTGGCGATCGCCCGCGCCCGCGGCCTCGCCGTGGTCGAGGACGTGGCCGAGGCCGTCGGCGCCACCTACGGCGGCCGCCCCGCCGGATCGCTGGCCGACGTGAGCGCCTTCAGCTTCTTCGGCAACAAGGTCATCACCTGCGGCGAGGGGGGGATGGTGCTGACCGGCGACCCGGCCCTGGCGCGCAAGATCCGCCAGCTCAAGGGGCAGGGGCAGGACTTCGAACGGCGCTACTGGTTCCCGGTCGTGGGCTACAACTACCGCATGACCAACATCGAGGCGGCCCTGGGGCTCGCACAGCTCGAGCGGATCGACGACTACCTGGCGGCCCGCGACGAGATCGACGCCTGGTACCGGGAGGAGCTCGCCGGACGCGGTGAGATCACCCTGCAGGCCCGGGAGGGGGGCGAGCGCAGCATCTGCTGGCTGTTCAGCGGCGTGCTCCCGGGGCACGCGGGCGCCGCCCGCGACGAGGTGATGGCGCGGCTGCGGCGGGAAGGCGTCGACAGCCGGCCGTTCTTCTATCCCTGCCACACCCTGCCGCCCTACCGGACGGGGCGGCCGGCGGAGTGCCCCGAGGCCGAGTGGCTGGGCGAGCGCGGCCTCAGCCTCCCGACCTGGGTCGGCATGACCAGGGAGCACGTGCGGCGCGTCGCCGCGGCGCTGCTCGCGGCCCTGGCCGGGGGTTGAGGGTGCTGCAGGTCGTCCCCCACCTGCCCCCCCCGTTCGAAGGGGTGGGCACCTACGCGGCGGCGCTCGCCAGGGAGCTCGGCGGCGAAGGCGGGTTCCTGGTCGGCGACCCCGCCTGGACCGGCAGCCGGGAGAACGGTGCCCGGGCGGTTCCGGCGCGCACCGCGGCCGCCCTGCTGGCCGCGCTCGACGCGGCGGGCGAGACCGGCGCGGCGACCGGCGCGGTGCTCCTCCACTACGCGAACTACGGGTATCAGCCGCGGGGGTGCCCCGCTTGGCTGGTCGAGGGGATGGAGCGCTGGAGCGGCCGGCTGGTGACGGTCTTCCACGAGGTCTGTGCCACGGGCCCCCCCTGGCGGAGCTCCTTCTGGCTGCGCCCCGCCCAGCGGCGCCTCGCCGCCGCGCTGGCGCGCCGGAGCGACGCGATCGTCACCACCCTCGACCTCTACGCCGGCCTGCTCCATCCCTGGACGGCGGACCGGGAGATCATGGTGCTGCCGGTGTTCTCGACGGTGGGCGAGCCGGCGGCCCTCCCCGCCTGGGGAGAACGGGAGCGGCGGATCGTGGTGTTCGGCGGCGCGGGCGTCCGCAGCCGCGCCTACGGGCCCTGGCTGGCGGCGCTGGAGCGGGCGGCGCGCGACCTCGACGCGAAGGAGATCGTGGACATCGGACCGCCGATCCCCCTGCCGGCCATGGCGGGGGGTATCCCCGTGCGCCCGCTCGGCGTGCTCCCGGCCGGCGAGGTCGGCGCGATCCTGCTCGACGTCGCGGCCGGGTTCCTCGCCTACCCTCCGGATTTCCTGCCCAAGTCGACCATCTTCGCCGCCTACTGCGCCCACGGGACCCTGCCCGTCTGTGCCTGGAACGGCTCGCCCACGGACCCGGCAAACGCCGCGCCCTACTGGACGGGGAGCGGCGATCCCGCACAGGTGGCCGGGGACTGCCACCGCTGGTACGCCGGCCACTCGCTGCGCGTTCAGGCGGCGCGGTTCCGCGCCCTCCTCACCGGTCCTCCAGGGCAAGGGAGAGAGCGATGAGGATCCTCATCTACTCTCCCGCGTTCCTGCCCAAGGTCGGAGGCTTGGAGCTCAACACCTCCCAGCTTGCCGAGCAGATCCACCGCGCCGGGCACGAGGTGACCGTGCTGACGACGACGGCCGGGCGTGGGAAGGAGGGCTCCGCCGTCCGCGTCGTCCGCCGCCCGACGCCGGTGGAGATGCTGCGCTGGGCCCGCTGGTGCGATGTCTTCTACCAGGCCAACGTCAGCCTGCGCGGGCTCTGGCCCCTGCTCTTCGTCCGCCGCCCCTGGGTGGTCTCCCACCATAGCTGGTACTGCCGCACCGAGGGGCGGATCGCCTGGCAGGACCGGCTCAAGCGCTGGCTCCTGCGCTTCGCCGCGTCGTCGATCGCGGTCAGCCAGGCCGTCGCGGACGACCTGTCGACCCCGGCGGTGGTGATCCCCAACGCCTACCGCGACGAGCTCTTCCGCCGCCTGCCGGACGTCGAGCGCACCGGCGGCCTCGCCTATCTGGGCCGGCTGGTGTCCGACAAGGGGGTCGACGTCCTCCTCGACGCGCTGGCTCTCCTCGCGGCGGAGGGGCTCCGCCCAGCTCTCACCGTGATCGGCGACGGTCCCGAGGCCTCCCATCTGCAGGAGCAGGCGGCGCGCCTCGGCCTCGGCGGCCAGGTCGACTTCCTCGGCGCGCGGCGGGGAGAGGAGCTGGTGCGGATCCTGAACCGGCAGCGGATCCTGGTCGTCCCCTCCCGCTACAACGAGCCCTTCGGCATCGTGGCGCTGGAAGGGATCGCCTGCGGCTGCGTGGTGGTGGGATCGGAAGGCGGAGGGCTCAAGGACGCGATCGGCCCCTGCGGCGAGACCTTCCGCAACGGCGACGCGGCCGACCTCGCGCGGGTGCTCGGCCGCCGGCTGCGCCGGCCGGAGCTCGACACGGAGTCGCTCCGGCACGCCGCGGAACACCTGGCGCCCCATTCCAGCGCGCGGGTGACGGCGGTCTACCTGGCGGAGATCGAGAAGGCGGCACGGCGGCGGAGGCGGCGGGCATGAACATGCGGGTCCTGGTGGTGCTCGCCGGCGGTGCGGCGGCGATCTGGGCGGTCCAGCGCTGGCGGGTCGCCCTCCAACTCGTCATGGTGCTGCTGATCTTCGAAGGGGCGATCCGCAAGTGGATCTTCCCCGGTGCCCAGGATCTGGTCTATTTCGCCAAGGACGTGCTGCTCCTCGGCGTCTACGTCGGGTTCTTCCGCGACCTCCCCCGGCTGCGGTCGCGGCTCCCCCGCCAGCCGGTCCTCTTCGGCGTCCTGGCGTTCGGCGCCCTGCTCGGCGTCGTCGAGATCTTCAATCCCGGGCTGCCGAACGTGCTGGTGGGGATCTTCGGCTTCAAGGCCTACTTCTTCTACGTGCCGCTGATCTTCGTGCTGCCGGCGGCCCTGCGCGACGACGCCGAGCTCCACCGCTTCCTCTGGCGCTATACCCTGATCTCCATCCCGGTCGGCCTGCTCGGCATCGCGCAGTTCTTCAGCCCTGCCTCGAGCTTCCTGAACACCTACGCCCGGAGCAGCGAGGACGCCTATGTGGCCACCTTCGGCAGCTCGACCTACGTGCGGGTGACCGCCACCTTCTCGTTCATCACCGGCTACACCGCCTACCTGCTGACGGCCGCCCTCCTGATCCTGACCCTGCTGGCAGCCGGGCGCTGGCGCTTCCGCGGCCACCTGCTGCTGTTCGGAGCCCTGGGGATGACGCTGCTGGGAATGATGATGTCCGGCTCGCGCGGCCCGGTGCTGCTGCTGATCCTCCTCTTCCCGTTCTACTGGTGGCTGGCGGTGATCCGCGAGCGCGGGGGCTTCGCGGCTTTCGCCCGCCTGGTGGTCGTCCTGGCGCTGGTGGGCGGAGTCCTGGCATCCTCGGGCGAGAAGGCGGTCGACGCGTTCCTCGGCCGGGCCGCGGGGGTCGAGGACGTCTCCGGCCGCGTCAACGCGCCTCTGCTGACCCCGTGGGAGCTCCTGCCGCAGGTGGGCCTCCTCGGCTTCGGCATCGGCGCCACCCACCAGACGGCGGCGGCTTTGGCGCCGGGCGTGGTGCCCTATAGCTGGCTGCACGGGCTGATCGTGGAGGTCGAGAGCGGCCGGATCATCCTGGAGCTCGGGCCGCTGGGCTTCCTCTGCGTCTACTTCGTGCGCTTCTACCTCGCCGTCTTTGCCCTGGTCCAGGCGCTCAGGCTGCGCACCCGCTTCCACCGCTCGCTGGCCACCGGTAGCTTCCTCTTATTCCTGGCGGCGATCCCCGGCGGTGTGGTCTTCGACGTCACCTCCGACCTCTATTACTGGTTCTTCGCCGGCATCCTGATGCTGGTCGTCCGTCTCGACCACGAGGCGGCGCGCCGGAGCGCCCGCGCGTCCGCGCCCCGCCCGGCCGTCCCAAGGGCTCTCCCCGAACCGGCCCTCCAGGAGGTCCCCGGCTGAAGCCGGTCGACCTGCAACGATGAACGTCCTGGTCACCCATCCTGGCCGGCAGCACTCCCATCAGGCGGCGCTGGCGCTCCAGGCCGCCGGGGCTCTCGCCGGCTACTGGTCCGGGGTGCCCGCCGTCGCGGCACAGACACAGGCGGTGCCGGCTCTCCTGCGCTCCCGTTTCGCCCGCTACGCTCCGGTGGCGCTCGATCCCCGGCGGACGCGGTGGTTTCCCTGGACTCCGGGCCTGCGGCGGACGGCCGACGCCCTGTTGCCCCCCGGCCCCGCCGCCTGGACCGACCTCGCCGCCTGTCGCCTGTTCGACCGCTGGGTGGCCCGGTCCCTGAGCCGGAGCGGAGCGGACGCCGTGATCGCCTGCGAGATCTCGGGCCTCGCGACGTTCCGGGAAGCACGCCGGCGGGCAATTGCCACGCTGCTCGATGCGCCGTCGATCCACCACGCCGCCCAGGACCGCCTGCACGGCACCACCGATCCCCCCCGCCTCCACCGCCGGATCGTCGCGCTCAAGGACGCGGAGATCGCCCTCGCCGACCACATCCTCACCGTCTCCGAGCTCGCCCGCCAGACTTACCTCGAAGCCGGCGTGCCGCCGGAGAAGGTCCATGCCGTGCCGCTGGGGGCCGACCTCGAGCTGTTCTCGCCGGACCCCCTGGAGAAGACGGGAAAGGATTGCATCTTCCTCTTCTCCGGCGCGGCGATCCACCGCAAGGGTTTCGACCTGCTGCTGGCGGCCTTCGACCGCGTACGGACCGGCGCCCCCCGATCGCGCCTGCGCCTGGCCGGCTCCCGCGGCGACTCCTCCCACCTGCTGGAGGGCCGGAGCGACGGCGGGATCGAGGCCCTGGGAGCGCTCTCCCAGCCCGCCCTGGCGGCGGAGCTCCGACGGGCCGACGTGCTGGTGCTCCCGTCGCGCAACGACTCGTATGGGATGGTGGTCGCCGAGGCGCTGGCCTCCGGCCTCCCTGTCCTCGTCTCGGAGATGGTGGGGGCAAAGGAGCTGGTCGCCGAAGGGCGGAGCGGCTGGATCGTGCCGGTGGGGGACACCGCGGCCCTGGCGGCGAGGATGGCCTGGTGCGCCGGGCACCTCGACGCACTCCGCGCCATGGGCGCGGAGTGCCGGCGGGCGGCGGAGAGCGCCACCTGGCCGGCCTACCAGCGGCGGCTCGGCGAGCTGCTGCGGGGACTCCTGTGAAACTCCTCCACGTGGTCCCCACCTACCTCCCGGCCTGGCGCCACGGCGGTCCGATCCTCGCCGTTCACGGCCTGTGCAAGGCGCTGGCGGCCCGCGGGCACGAGGTGACCGTGTTCACCACCGACGTCCACGGACGGGGGCGGCTCGACGTCCCACTCGGCCGGCCGGTGGGGATCGACGGCGTCGAGGTCCGCTACTTCCCGGTGCGCCCTCCCCGCCGGCTCTACTGGGCGCCCGGGCTCGCCGCGGCGGCGCGGGAGGAGGTAGCGCGCTTCGATGCCGTCCACCTCCACTCGGTCTTCCTCTGGCCCACCAACGCCGCCGCCCGCGCCGCCGAGCGCGCCGGCGTGCCCTACCTCCTCTCGCCGCGGGGGATGCTGGTGCCGGAGCTGATCCGCTCGCGGGGACGCTGGCGCAAGCTCGCATGGCTGGCGCTCGCCGAGCGGCGCACCCTGAAGCGGGCGGCAGCCCTGCACGCCACCAGCGCCCTCGAAGCCGCCGACCTGGACCGGCTGGGGTTTCCCCTGCCGCCGGCGTTCGTGGTGCCGAACGGGATCGTTCCCGAGCCCTGGGACGGCGACCTCGCGGCGCTCTCACCCGCCGTCCAGACCGTCGTCGAGGGTCCTCCCTTCCTCCTCTTCCTCGGGCGGCTCTCCTGGAAGAAGGGGCTCGACCGGCTGATCCCCGCGCTGGCCGCCCTCCCCGGCACACCGCTGGCCGCCGCCGGCAACGACGAGGAGGGGATCCAGCCCGGCCTGGAGCGACTGGCGCACACCTCCGGCGTGGCGGACCGCGTCCGCTTCCTGGGCCCCGTCCACGGCACGGACAAGGCGGCGCTCCTGCACCGCGCGGCGGCGCTCGTCCTCCCCTCGCGCTCGGAAAACTTCGGCAACGTGGTCCTCGAAGCTTGGGCGGCGGGAAGGCCGGTCGTGGTCACCCCCGAGGTGGGCCTCGCCGCGACGGTCCGCGAGACCGGCGCGGGGATTGTGGTGGACGGCGATCTCGGCACCTCCCTGAAGAAACTGGTCGGCGATCCCGCGGGGCTCGACGCCATGGGCAGGCGCGGAGCGGCGGCGGTGCGCGAGCGCTTCGGCTGGGAGCCGGTGGCACGGGAGATGGAAAAGGCGTACGAGAGGGTGGCCGGTTGAGGATCGTCTTTCTCGTCGAGCGCCCGACGCAGTTCGAGGCGCCCTTCTACCGCTTCGCCGCGCGCGACCCGGAGCACGAGTTCCGCGTGCTCTTCACCGGCCGCGGCGTCGGAGAGCCGGCCTTCGATCCGGAGCTCGGCAGACCGGTCTCCTGGGGGATCGACCTGCTGGGAGGCTATCCCAACGAGGCCTGTCCCCCTGCGGACATGCCCCGCTGGCTGGCCGAGCGGCTGCGGCCCGGAAACTGCGACCTGCTGATCGCCAACGGCTACACGCAACCGGTCTACCGGCTGGGTGCGCGGATCGCGCGACAGGCGGGGGTGCCCACCGCCCTCCGCCTGGATTCCGTGCTCTGGGGCACCTCCCACCCCCGCCGTCTCGCCAAGCGGCTCCTCTTCGCCGCCTATCTGAAGCCGTCCTACAGGCTCTTCCTCGGTACCGGCAGCCTCACCCTCGACTACCTCCGCGCCTTCGGCGTCCCCCCCGAGCGGACGGGACTCTTCCCCTACGCGGTGGACGTGGAGAGCTTCGCCCGGCGATCCCAGGTCTCGCCGGCGGAGCGCGCGGCGATCCGGTCGCGGCTCGGCATCCCGGCGGATGTCCCGCTGGTCCTCGCCCTCGCGAAGTTCAACTCCCGGGAAGCTCCCTGGGACCTCCTGCGGGCGTTCGCCCGGATGCCCCGGAACGATGCCTGGCTGGCGCTCGCCGGAGACGGCCCCGCCCGCCCGGCCCTGGAGGAGCTCGCCCGCGCGGAAGGGCTGTCGCGGGTGCGCTTCCCCGGCTACGTCCCTTACCCCGAGCTGCCGGCCCTCTACGCGGCGGCGGACCTTTTCGTCCACCCGGCCCGCGAGGAGCGCTGGGGGGTTTCCGTCCAGGAGGCCCTCGCCTGCGGGCTCCCGGTGGTCGCCTCGTCTCGGGTGGGCGCGGCCTACGACCTCATCGAGGCCGGCGGCAACGGCTTCGTGTATCCGGCCGGCGACTCCGACCGGCTCGCTCTGCTGATCGCGGAGGCGCTCGCGCTCCCGCCCGGCCAGGTCCGCGAGCGCAGCGGCCCGATCCTCGCCCGCTGGGACTACGCCGCCGTCTGGCGCAACCTCCTGGACGCGGTGGGACGGTGGGCGAGCCCATGAGCTACACTGCCCGCCGCCCGCGACCTCCGCGTTCGCGCGAATCGAGAGACAGCATGCCCGCCTCCCCCTTCTGCACCGATCTTGACTGCTCGCTCGCGAACAGCCGTGTGCTCCTCGAACGCGAGGCCCGCTTCAAGCGAGGGGACCGGTCCGAGCGGCTCCCCTTCGAGCTCAGGTTGTGCGAGCGGTGCCATCTGGGATTCGTGCATCCAGTCCCGGCCGACGACGTCCTCTCCTGCTTCTATACCGGCGACTACACGTACTATCAGGCCGCCGGCGAGCAGCCGGGTCTGGAGGCGGCCTCCTGGAAATACAGGGCCGCGAGGCTTCGGTATCTGCACCTGACCGCACCGGGTGCCCTGCATCGCCTGGCCTCGCTCGCGGTCATCCTCGCCGAGCGGCTGGCTCGCAAGTCGATCACCTTCACGCTCGGCGTGCCTCTGGCGCTGCCGAAGAGCGCGCGGATCCTCGACTACGGATACGGCACCGGCGCCTGGCTCCTGTCGATGCGGCTCCTCGGCTACTCCAACCTCTTCGGCTATGACATCGCCGCCAATGCCCACCGGCGCGACGAGCTCTCGGCCGCCGGCGTGGAGGTCGTGTCGCCCGGCGACCTCTCCGCTCTCGCCGGGTCGCTCGACTGCGTACGCCTGGAGCATGTCTTCGAGCACCTCGCCGATCCGCTGGAGGTCCTGCGGTCCCTTCGCCGGCTGCTGCGGCCGCGGGGACTCCTGGTCATGACCTTCCCCGCGATCTACCCCTGGCTGGGGGTGGAGGATCTGGCGTCCTCGCCGTTCCTGGACCATCTCCAGATGCCCATTCACCTGGCGCACCACTCCCTCGAATCGTCCGCGCGGCTCCTGCGCGCCGCGGGTTTCGAGGACGTCGTGCAGCGGATCACCGCGCGCGAGCAGTTCATCACCCTGATGGCGCGGAATCCCGTGGGAGATCGGGCATGAAGCCGGTCGCGCTGAGCGTGCTCGTCACCACCCGCAACGAGGAGGCGAACATCGAGCGCTGCCTGCGGAGCGTCCACGGCTTCGCGGATCAGATCTTCGTGCTCGATTCCGAGAGCACCGACCGCACGGTCGAGATCGCCCGTCCCTATGCCGAGGTCCATACCCTGGCCTACGACCACAGCCGGATCATCCCCTGGATCTTTCAGTGGGGCCTCGACAACCTCCCCCTGCGCAACGAGTGGGTGCTGATCCTCGAAGCCGACCAGGCGGTGACGCCGGCGCTCCGGGAGGAGATCGCGGCGCTCCTGGCTCGGCCGGACGAGGTCCGCGAGGACGGCTTCTACATCCGCCGACGGCAGATCTTCCGCGGCAAGCCGCTGCGCTTCGGCGGTTACGGGAGCAAGGTCCTGCTGAAGCTCTTCCGGCGCAGCCGCTCCGAGCTCGACCCGGTCGAGCAGGACACCCGCGTCTACGTGCGCGGCCCTCTCGGCCGGCTGCGGGCGCCGCTGGAGGAATGGAACGTCAAGGAGGACGCGATCCAGTTCTATCTCCAGAAGCACCTCCGCTATGCTGAGGCCTTCGCTTGCGAGGAGCTGGAGCGCCGGCGTCGCGGCTTGTTGTGGAAGGCGACGCCGCGCCTATTCGGCACCCCGGACGAGAGGGTGCTCTGGCTCAAGGACCGCTATTACCGGATGCCGCTGTTCGTCCGCCCGATGCTTTACTTCCTCTACCGCTATTTCTTTCTGCTCGGCATCCTCGACGGCAAGACGGGGTTCGTTTTTCACTTCCTTCAAGCCTTCTGGTTCCGTCTGATCGTCGACATCCGACTGGAGGAGCTGATGCACCAGAGCCCAGGAGACGACGCTTGATCTCCCTCATTCGGTCGATCGCCTATGCGCTGCGGACCCGTCCCCTCCTCGGGCGTTGGGCGCTGCGGATGATCCCCGACGTACCCTGGGTCCTGAACGTCGAAGGGATCGGGGCTTTCCGCATCCGCCTGAGGCGCAACCGTTCGCTCTGGCTGCGCAAGCCCCTGGAGAGCGAGAGCTTTCCGTTCGCCATGCTCCGCCACCTCGTGCGGCCGGGCGACGTGGTCTACGACTGCGGAGCCAACCTCGGGCTCTACGACCGCTTCCTCGTCTCCACTCTCGGCGCCGGCCGGGTCGTGGCGTTCGAGCCCTCAGCGGA
>DASWQX010000042.1:0-8435 GCA_036403495.1 Thermoanaerobaculia bacterium | reverse complement strand
CGCTGCCTCCGGCCAAGCAGAAAAAAAGGAAGGCGCGGCGATGAATCATCCGCAGAGCCCCTCGAACCAGGAAGTCCAGGAGCTGACCGCGATGTCCCGGCGGTTCAGCGAGACCGGGCGCTACGACGAGGCGGCCGACCTGCTCCTCCTGGCCCTCCGCCTCGAACCGAAGAACCTGAGCGTCAAGCTGAGCTTGGCGGAGGTCCGCAAGCTCCAGCAGCAGAACCGGGGGGGGACCAGCTCGCGCAGCCTGCGCGACATCCTGCGCGAGGGGTTCCGGCGCAACGCCATCGACGCCGCCCACTTCCTCGGCCTCGCCCACCTCTACGCCGAGAAGGGGGAGAACGCGCGGGCGATCGAGTGCATCGAGGTCGCCAAGGCCAAGGACCTGGCCAATCCCGCCAACCACAAGCTGCACGGCAAGCTCCTCTTCCGCCGCCGCGACTTCGACGGCGCCGCCGAGGAGTTCGGCCGGGCGCTGCGCTACAACCCCTTCGACCGCGAGACCGCTGAGAGCCTCGGCCGCGCCGAGTACGAGCGCAAGCAGTTCGAGGCCGCCCTGGGCGCCACGGTCCACGCCTTCCTGCTGCTCAACGACGGCGACGAGGAGGGGGTGCGGCGGCTGCGGCGGCGCATCCAGACCCTGAAGCAGATCCTGGGCTGGGGGAACCGCGAGCTGTCGCAACTGTTCCGCGAGCGCCAGGAGACCGTACACACCTCGTTCGACCGCCTGGAGTGGAACCGCGAGCGCTTCCTGGAGCAGGGGGGTCTGCCGGGCGCCAACATCTCCCTCCACGTGCCGCCGCCGCGGCGCCGGGATGCCGGCGGCCAGCTCGACCTCGCCTCGCGGCTGCGGCGGATCAAGCCGCTCGCCCACTTCTCCGACGAGCAGATCTTCAAGCTGACCCAGGCCGTCCGCGAGGAGGTGCAGGACGTCGGCACCCTGATCTTCGGCCACCGCACGCAGGGGCGCGACCTCTACATGCTCGAACGGGGGGAGGTCACCGTCCAGCGCACCACCACCTACGGCACCTTCGCGCTCGGCGCCGTGGAGCCGGGGGACTTCTTCGGCGAGGCCAGCTTCATCACCGGCCAGGAGCGGAGCTCCGACGCCCTCGCCGCTGCGCCGAGCCAGCTCTTCCGGATCGACGCGGCGGTGCTCGACAACCTGATGGAGAGCTCCCCCGAGATGGGAGTCCAGATCTACTGGACCCTCTGGCACAGCCTGGCCCGCAAGCTGCGGGCGACCAACGACCAGCTCAAGTCGTTCTTCTCCAACGAGTCGATGCCGGAGAACTTCCTGCGCCTGCGCAAGCAGGCCGCGGGGGTCCCCTCGAACGTGCAGGTGGAGCCCTCGGACAAGATCCGCCTGTTCCGCGAGCAGGGGCTCTCCCGCCGCGAGCTGATGACCCTCGCCACCTTCTCGCGCGAGAAGCGCTTCGCCGCCGCCGCCTCGCTCTTCCAGGAGGGGGACGAGGGGGGGGAGATGTACATCATCCTCGAAGGGCGGGTGATGATCTCGAAGTTCATCCCCGGCGCCGGCGAGGAGGCGCTCGCCATCCTCGAGCGCGGCGACTTCTTCGGCGAGATGTCGCTGATCGACGGCGAGCCCCGTTCGGCCGACGCCCGCGCCCACGGCGGCCCGCTCACCGTTCTCGCCCTCGACCAGGGGACCGTGCGCGAGGTTCTCGCCATGGACCCCCACGCCGCCCTCGAGTTCCTCCAGCTCCTCTGCCGCCTGGTCGCCAACCGCCTGCGCGAGATCGACGAGAAGGTCATCGGCTGGCGCATCATGTCCGGCGAGCGCAACGAGAGCGTGTCGGCGTAGGGCGGCTCATCCAGCCAGCTCCTTTCCGGTGAGCTCGGCCTCCAGCCCGCCGTACTCGGAACGGCGCAGCACCAGCGAGAAGCCGTGCAGGCTCGCCACCCGATGGGCGATGTCGAGGCCGAGTCCCTGGCCGCCCGGAGCGCGGGTGCGGGCCTCGTCGCCGCGGAACCCCCGGGCGGCGAGACGAGCGAGGTCCGCCTCGGGAATCCCCGGGCCGTCGTCGATCACCCGGAGGCGGAACCGGCCGGCGTCGTCGTCATCGAGGATCAGGGCGGCGTGTCCTTCCGGGCGGTTGTGACAGATGGCGTTGTAGACGAGGTTGCTCACCGCCTGCTCGAGCAGCGTCAGATCGGCGAGCGCGGCGACCGGCTCGGCCGGCGTCGCGCTCTCCAGCTCCACCTCCAGCTCGCGGGCGATCGGCCGGTGGCGCCCCATCACCCGGGCGACCAGAGTGTCGAGCTCGACCCGCTCGAACTGGAGCCGCGGCTCGGCGCTGTCGAGACGAGCCCTGGTCGCGAGGTCGTGCATCAGGCCGCCCATGTAGTGAGCCTCCCCCTGGGCTTCGGCCAGCAACGACCGGCCGACCGGCTCCCCCGCCGCGACCTGGTCCTGGGCCTTGGCGAGATGCCCCTGCAGGACGGTGAGGGGGATCATCACGTCGTGGGTGGCGTTGGCCAGGAAATCGCGCAGCGCCTGCTCCCGGCGGTCCTTCTCGTCGAGCTGGGTGCGCGCCTCGCGCGCCGCCGTGGCGAAGGCGGCGGCCAGCGTCCCGATCTCGTCACCGGCGCCGACCGGCACCTCGGACCGGTATCCGGAGGCCGCGGAGCGCTCGACCGCCGCGGTCAGGCGCGTCAGGCGGCGCAGGGTGGGGGCGATGGCGATCATCTGGGCGAGGAGGATGATCAGCCCCGGCAGGAGCCAGTCCCTGAGCGGCGGGATGATCGCTCCCAGCCAGGGCTCCGAGGCGCCACGGGTGAGGACGAAGGCGCACGGGCCGCCGTCCCAGGAGGTGCGGATGAGGATGGCGATCTCGCCATGGGCGCGCGAGCCGGGTACGGTCACGGTGCCCCAGGACGCGAGGCCGTTCCGCAGCGACGGGTCGAGGGGGGGCGCCGGAGCCTCCGCATGGAGCTGTCCGTCGTAGGCGAAGAACAGCGGCCGCCGCGGGCGGCCGGCCAAGCCCGGTGGTGGAGGCGGCGGCGGTGGTGGCCGATCCTCGCGGGGTCGCGGCGGGCCTTCCCGAGGCGGCGGGCCTTCCCGGGGAGGCCCTTCACGGGGAGGCGGCTCCTCGCGCGGCGGTGGCGGCTCCTCGGGACTGGGTTCCTCGAAGACGCGCGGCCTCGGCCGATGGCTGCCCCAGGCGGCGGGGTCCGCTTCGCAGCGCTGCCGCTCGCCGGCGGCCTCCAGCCTGGCGAGCGCCAAGTCGGTGAGCGCGCCCTCGGCCGCCCGCCGGCGCGATACGGAGTCGATCGCCGCCAGCGCCGCCACCAGGGGGAGGCTCACCGCCAGGGTCGTCAGCGCGATGCGCGTCCGCAGCGTCAAGTCTCGTCCTCGGCGGCCAGGCGGTACCCGATCCCCCAAACGGTCCGGATCAGCGTTCCGGAGCCCAGCTTCTTGCGCAGCCGCGACATGTGAGCGTCCAGGTTCCGGTCGGTCCCGTCGCGCTCCGGATCGAGCACGTGATCGGCCAGCCACTGCCGCGTCACGGCGGCGCCGGGGCGGCGGGCGAGCGCCGCCAGGAGGTCGAGCTCGACCCGGGTCAGCTCGACGGCGCGGCCGGCGATCCACACCTCGCGGGTGGCGAGGTCGATCCGCAGCGCGCCGACCTCGAGGACGTTCCCCCGCGCGAGCACCGGCCGGCGGAGCCGGGCCCGCACCCGCTCCATCAGCTCCTCCGGCCAGAACGGCTTGGTCAGGTAGTCGTCGGCGCCCAGGGCGAGCGCCCGCACCTTGTCGTGGGTATCGACCCGCGCGCTCAGGACCAGAACGGGAACCTCCGAGCCGGCCCGCAGAGCCTTCAGGACATCGAAACCGTGGGCTCCCGGCAGCATCAGATCGAGGATGACGAGCGCCGCCTCCGGCCGCTCCCCCGCCACGATGGCGTTGCCGTCCCGCGCCCAGGCCGGTTCGTAGCCGCCCCGGCGCAGGTGCTCGACGACCTGCGCTCCCAGCTTCGCATCGTCTTCGATGACCAGCACTCTCTTCGTCATGGTTCCGTCCATAGTAGCCCGTGAATCCTTGCGGGAACCTTGCGCAAGATTCTCGCAAGAATCTCTCCCTACCATTCGTCTCAGGAAGGGCATTTCTTCATGTGAGAACGGCGGTCGCCTCGGAGCCTGGGGCGCGGTGTCAACACGTCTACACCCGTGTCCTCAGGGCCGGCTCGATGTCGAGCCAGCCCTTGGCGATAAGGAGACTTGCGCATGACGAGAGACGAGCGAACCCGCTGGCTCGCGAGGCCCCAGGCCTTCATCCTCCCCCTGCTGCTCCTGGCGGCGCCCCTGGCCTATGCCGTCGCGACCCTGGAGGCTCCGGCGGGGTACGACAACCTGACCAACGGCTTCGAGACCCAGACGCAGTTCGACCTCGATCGGACGGTCTTCGAGGAGCGCGAGGGGATCGCCGAGGGGCTGGGTCCCGTCTACAACGCGCAGTCCTGCGCCGAGTGCCACCAGAGCCCGGTGACGGGCTCGTCCAGTCAGGTCACCGAGCTGCGGGTGGGCCGGATGGACGGCGCCGGCAACTTCACCGAGCCGGCGGGCGGCTCGCTGATCAACGACCGGGCGATCGATCCGTCGATCCAGGAGCGCGCGTCCCCCCAGGACAACGTGGTGGCCTTCCGCTCGTCGCTCGGCATCCTGGGCGACGGCTATGTCGAGGTGCTTCCCGACAGCGTGTTCAGCCAGATCCAGGCGGCGCAACCGCCGAGCATGAAGGGGGCCATCGTCAGAGTGCCGGTGCTGGAGATGCCGGGCGTGACGCGGATCGGCCGCTTCGGCTGGAAGGACCAGCACGCCAGCCTCGTCTCCTTCGCGGCCGACGCCTATCTCAACGAGATCGGGATCACCAGCCCGCTGATGCCCAGCGAGAACAGCTCGAAGGGGAGGTCGGTGGCGGACTACGACACGGTCGCCGACCCCGAGGACGCGGCGACGCCCGCGGCCCCCAACGGCTCCGACATCGAGGCCTTCGCCCGCTTCATGCGCTCGACGAAGGTGCCGTCCCGCGACGCGGTGGTGGCGGCGATGCCGGACGCGCAGGCCGGCGCGGCGCTGTTCCACCAGATCGGCTGCGACATCTGCCACACCGCGAGCCTCCGGACGGCTCCGGCCGGGTCCGTCGTCCACGGCATGAATCGGGATCTGCCGGTCCCGTCGGTCCTGGGCGACAAGGTCATCCATCCGTTCAGCGACTTCATGCTGCACGACGTCGGCACGGGCGACGGCATCGTGCAGAACGGCGGGCCGGCCACCGCGCACAAGCTGCGGACGGCGCCGCTCTGGGGCCTGCGCATGCGCCCGCGGCTCATGCACGACCTGGCCAGCGTCTCCTATCCCCAGGCCATCCTCCGCCACACGCGGGAAGCGGGCCCGGTGATCCAGGCCTACAGGAACCTGAGCCCGACCCAGCAGAGCCAGCTCTCGCTCTTCCTGAGCTCGCTGTAGCGGCGGATCACTCGTACCGCAGCGCCGCCGAGGGGTCCACCCGGGCGGCGCGCCAGGCGGGGAAGAAGCAGGCCAGCAGGGTGACCAGCAAGGCGGAGCCCACGATCGCCAGAACATCCAGCAGCTCGACGCGGAAGGGGACGGAGTCGATGAAGTAGATCGCCGCCACCTCGGGGTCGAAACGCACCAGCCTGAAGGTGGTCATCACCCAGCAGATCCCCGATCCGGCGAGCACGCCGAGCAGCGTCCCGAAGGCGCCGAGGAAGCCGCCGTAGACCAGGAAGACCCGCCGCAGCAGGTCGGGCCTCAAGCCCAGCGCCCCCAGCAGGCCGATGTCGCGCATCCGCTCGCGCACCAGCACCACCAGGGTCGAGGCGATGTTGAAGGTGGAGACGATGACGATCATCAGGAGGACGATGAAGAGGGCGATCTGCTGGATCCGCAAGGCGGTGAACAGCTCGCGGTTGAGCTGCCGCCAGTCGGTGACCACGAAGTCCGGCTGCAGGACGCTGGTGGCCGCGTCGGCGATCCGCGGCGCCTCGGAGGCATCGGCCACCGTCAGCTCCAGCAGGTCGACCGCGGTCTCCCCGCCCATCAGCCGCTCGACCATGGGGCGGTCGAGGAGCACCCAACTGCGGTCGAACTCGGCGAAGCCGGTGCTGAAGGTCGCCGAGACGCGCACGCTCTGGTAGTGGAAGTGCGGCCGCCCCTCGCCGAAGCCGAGGGCGACCAGGCGGAGGATGTCGCCGGGCCTGGCGCCCAGCCGGTCGGCGAGGTCCTTGCCCAGCACGCCGGAGGGGATGCCCGCCGGCGTCGGCCGGAGCTGCTCGGAGGTCGCCGTGAGCTGGCCGCCCCCCGGATCGACGCCGCGCAGCACCACCTCCAGCCCCTGCGGCGCCGTGGCGCTCGCCAGCGATCCCTGCCCGTAGGCGACACGGCCGACCCGGCGCACCCCCGGGATGGCCAGCAGGGCGCGCTGGCGGGCGGGGGTGAGCGCTCCGGATACGCCGCCCACGGGATAGGCGATCACGGCGGCGTTGCCGCGCACGAGCTTGTTCTGGAGGTCCTCGCGGTAGCCGGTCATCAGGGCCATGGCGATGATCATCGCCATCACTCCCAGCGCGGTCGACAGCAGCGCCGCCCGCGCCGTGCCGTCGAGCAGCCGGCTGTGCCGCCCGCGCAGGAAGCGCCAGGCGATCACCCAGGGGAGGGGACCGGAGAGGGAGGGCTCCTTCATGAGGTCTTGCCTTGGCAGCCTCGCGCCCGGGATTGAAATCCCGGGCTACTGACGGTCGCCCCTTGCCGGGGCTTTAAGAAAAAAGAAAGCTCGGGAAGTCCCGGATGGGACGGCCGTGGGTAGCCCGGGATTTCAATCCCGGGCGAGGCGATCAACCCTCTCACTTCCGCGTCGTCGCGTCGAGGAAGCGGTCGAAGAGGATCGCGGCGTCGTGCGGGCCGGGCGCCGCCTCGGGGTGGTACTGCACCGACCAGACCGGCTTGTCGGCGACGGCGAAGCCCTCGACGGTGCCGTCGTTCAGGTTCACCTGGGTGACGGTGCAGGAGGCGGGCAGGGACGCGGGATCGACCGCGAAACCATGGTTCTGGCTGGTGATCGCCACCCGGCCGCTCGCCACGTCGCGCACCGGCTGGTTCCCCCCGTGATGGCCGAACTTGAGCTTGAAGGTGCGGCCGCCGAGCGCGAGGCCGAGGAGCTGGTGGCCGAGGCAGATGCCGAACACCGGCAGCTCGGCGGCGATCAGCTCGCGGACGTTCTCGACGATCGAGGTCAACGGCTCGGGATCGCCCGGTCCGTTCGACAGCACGACGCCGTCGGCCGCCAGGGCCCGCACGGCGCTCGCCGGGGTGCGCGCCGGCAGCACGGTCAGCCGCGCGCCCCGCTCCGCCAAGGAACGCAGGATGTTGGTCTTCACCCCGAAGTCGTAGACCGCGAGGTGGCGGCGCTCCTCCCCCACCGCCGGGATCTCGTAGGTCTCCGCGCAGGTCACCTCGTCGACCAGCGCCCGCCCCTCCATGGTCGGGAAGGCGGCCAGCTCGGCGGCCAGGGCGTCGACGTCGGAGCGCTCGGTGGTGAGCACGCCGCGCAGCGCGCCGCGGTCGCGCAGCCGGCGCACGACGGCGCGCGTGTCGAGCCCCTGCAGAGCCGGCACGCCGTAGCGCCGGAGGTAGGAGACCAGGCTCTCGTCGCCGGCGGAGCCCGAGGGGTGGACCGTGAACTGGCGGGCGATGAACCCTTCGACCCAGGGGTGGCCGGATTCGGCAACCTCCGGGGTGGTGCCGTAGTTGCCGATGTGCGGCTGGGTCATCACCACAATCTGGCCGCAGTAGGAGGGGTCGGTGAGCACCTCCTGGTAGCCGGTCATGGAGGTGTTGAACACCACCTCGCCGAAGCGGGTGCCCGGCGAAACGGCCTCACCCTCGAAGACGGAGCCGTCCTCGAGGACGAGAAGGCCGGTGGATGGGGAAGCTTTCAATTCGGGGCTCCTCGATCCGGGGGGACGTTCCCCCGGAGGCCGCGACAGGGTCTCATGGGCCCGTTTTTCAAGGGGAAAACCCGCTGAGGAGGAACCACTGTATGCGGTGCTCACGCGTCTCGCGCCCGGCCCTGCTGGCGTTGCTCGGCCTGCTCGCGGCGGCGTCCCTGCTGCTGGCGACCGCGGCCTATACGATCGTCCTCAAGGACGGCTCCACCATCATCGCCAAGGAGAAGTACACGGTCCAGAACGGCCGGGCGATCATCATCCAGCTCAACGGCACCCAGACGTTCGTGCGCGCGGACCAGATCGACGTCAAGCGCACCGAGCAGGCGAACCGGGCCGGCGTCGGCAACGGCGTGGTGATCCCCGGCTCCCCCCAGGACGTGGGGACGGTGCCCGCCCAGCCGCGGAAGGACGAGACCCTGGCCGACCTGATCCACAAGCAGG
>DASWQX010000041.1:0-3915 GCA_036403495.1 Thermoanaerobaculia bacterium | reverse complement strand
GGGGGCCTGGGGGTGAGGCTTCGACGGGCAGGACGCCCCAGAGGGTAAAGGCGCATAGGGCTGGCCTACTCCCCCACCCGGACCAGCCGATACTCCTTCCGTCCCTTGCGGAGCACGATCAGCTCGCCGCCGATGGTGTCGTCGGGGGTGGCGGCCTTCTTCTCCTCCCCCACCCGGCGGTTGTTGAGGTAGATGCCGCCCCCCTGCACCGCGCGCCGCGCCTCCCCCTTGGAGGGGACGAGGCCGGAGGCGACGAGGAGGTCGGCCAGCGGCATCCCCTCGCCGTCGAGCCGCGCTCTGGCGATCTCAACGGAGGGGACGTCGGCGAAGATGTCGAGGACGTCGCCGGGCTGCAGCTCGGAGATCTCCTCGCCGAAGAGGACGGCCGAGGCCCGCTCGGCCTTCGCCAGCTCGGTCTCGCCGTGGAGCATCCGCGTCACCTCGCGGGCCAGCCGCCGCTGCGCCGCCCGCTCCTGGGGCGCCGAGGCCAGCTTCTCCTCCAGCTCGGCGATCTCCTCGCGGGTCAGCCAGGTGAAGAACTTCAGGTAGGGGACGGCGTCGCGGTCCTCGGTGTTGATCCAGAACTGGTAGAAGCGGAAGGGGGAGGTCAGGCTGGGATCGAGCCAGACCGCTCCGGCCTCGGTCTTGCCGAACTTCACCCCGGCGGCCGTGGTCACCAGCGGGAAGACCAGCCCGTGCGCGAGCTTCCCCTGCGTGGCCGCGGCCTCGCCGCGCAGCCGGCGGATGAGGTCGGCGCCGGCGGTAATGTTCCCCCATTGGTCGCTCCCTCCCAGTTGGAGGCGGCAGCCGTGGCGGTCGTAGAGCACCAGGAAGTCGTAGGCCTGGAGCAGCATGTAGCTGAATTCGGTGAACGAGAGACCGTCCTCGGACTCCAGCCGCCGCCGCACCGACTCCTTGGCCATCATCGCGTTGACCGAGAAGTGCTTGCCGACGTCGCGCAGGAAGTCGATCAGCGGCATGGTGGCCAGCCAGTCGGCGTTGTTGACGATGCGCGCCGGATTCGCCTTGGCGTCGAAGTCGAGGAAGCGGGCGAGCTGGCCGCGGATCCCCTGGAGGTTCTCCGCGACCTTCTCGACGGACAGCAGCGGCCGCTCCGCGCTCTTGCCGCCGGGGTCGCCGATCATGCCGGTGCCGCCCCCCGCCAGCGCGATCGGCGAGTGCCCGTGCCGCTGCAACCGGGCGAGGCACATCAGGGGGAGCAGCGAGCCGACGTGCAGGCTGGCCGCCGTGGGGTCGAAGCCGATATACGCGGTCAGCGCCTCGCGGTCCAGCAGCTCGCGCAGTCCCGGGGTGGCGTCGTAGACCAGGCCCCGCCACTCGAAATCGTCGAAAAGGTTCACAGCAGCGCCCTCCAAAAGGGGACCTATCCTATCGTCACCGCGCCCGCCGCCGCTGCGAGCGCCCCCTGGCCTCTCCGCCCGGACCCACCGGCAGCGGCTCGAAGTCGCGCAGGGGCGGCCCGGAGCGCGCCGCGAGCAGGAGCTGCTCCTGGTTGGGCCAGCGGTGATCGAGGATGAAGATCAGCGGATCGACCGGGCGGAATGTGCCGTCGGCCTCCCGGCGGCGGACCTCGTAGTGGAGGTGGGGGGTGGCGACTCCCCAGCCGCTGTTGCCGACGGTGGCCAGCCGGTCCCCCCTCTTCACCGTCTCCCCCTGGCGCACGTCGACGCGGTCGTCGTGACCGTAGAGGGTGACGAAGCCGTCGCCGTTCTCGACGATCACCAGGTTGCCGTAGCGCCACCAGCCGGTGCTGCGCGAGATCGGCACCTGGCCGGCGAAGGCGACGACGCCGTCGGCGGTGGCGCGGATGGGGGTGCCGACCGGCGCCGCGAAGTCGACGCCGGGGTGGACCTCGAGCTCGCGGGTGAACGGGCTCCGCCGCTTGCCAAAGGAGCCGACGAGCACGAAGCCGTCCCCGGCGAGCGGGCAGGCCGACGGGGTGGTCCGCACCGCGTCGGGGTGCTCCGCCTCGTGGGCCCGCGCCGCGGCGAGCGCGCCGTCGAGCCCGCGGAGGCGCTGCTGGAGGCGCGAACGCACCAGCGTCCCCTCCTCGATCGCCTCGGCGTAGATCGACCGCGGCGCCGGCTCCGGAGCGCGCGGCCCTCCCGCGCGGTCGTGGACGGCCGGGAGCCCGTAGGCGAGGACGATCTGGGCCATCCGGAGGTCGAGGTCCCGGGCGTGGCCGTCGAGCTCGTCGAGGCGGCCGACCAGCGCCCGCAGCCGCTCCCCCTGGAGCCGCCGCTCGGCGGTCAGGGCGCGGAACTCCTGCTGGTTGGTGAGGCCGGCGAGGACCCCCGGCGCCAGGGCGGCGGCGAGCGCGAGCCCCGCGAGATAGACCAGCGCCAGCATCGACAGGGCGGTGGCCTGCGGGCGCGAGAGGAGGAGATAGCGCACCCGCCGCCGGCGGTCGGCGGGGTGGATCTGGACCTCGACGATCCAGGGCTCGGCCGACGCCGAAGGGGAGGGCGCCGTCACGGGCGGACGGGCTCGGCGGTCTGGCGCTTCTCCAGCGGATTGAGCCGCTCGATCGCCTCCTCGCTGGCGTGGCGCCGCACGGTGGCGAGCAGCTCACGGTGGACGGCCGGGCCGCCGGCCACGACGTTGCCGCCGGCGAAGAAGCGCTCGCCACCGTCGACGTCGGTGACGACGCCCCCGGCCTCGCGCACCAGCAGGATGCCGGCGCCGATGTCCCACGGCGACAGGCGGAACTCGAAGAAGCCGTCGTAGACCCCCGCCGCCGTATAGGCGAGGTCGAGGGCGGCCGAGCCGCAGCGGCGGATCGCCTTGGACTGGCTGAAGACCTCGCGGAAGATACCGAGGTAGAGCTCCAGAGTCGGCAGGGCGCGCCAGGGATAGCCGGTCGCCAGGAACGCCCCCTTCAGGCCGTCCTGGCCAGAGACCGCCATCGGCCGGCCGTTCCAGGTCGCCCCGCCGCCGCGGACGGCGGTGAAGAGGTTCTCCCCTTCCGGGTCCTCGATCACGGCGACCAGCAGCTCGTCACCGCGGCGGCAGGCCACCGAGACGCAGTACATAGGGAGTCCATGAAGGAAGTTGGTGGTGCCGTCGAGCGGATCGATCAGCCATTCGTATTCGCCCTGGCCGATCCCGGCGCCGCCCCCCTCCTCGGCGAGGATGCGGTGGCCGGGGCAGCGCCCGCAGATCTCGGCGAGGATGGCCGCCTCGCTCTCCTTGTCCGCCTGGGTCACATAGTCGTTCTCTCCCTTGGCGCCCACCTCGAGGCCGGCGTCGCGGAAGTAGCCGCTCACCACCCGCGCGCCGGCATGGGCGGCGGCGAGGGCTGTCTGGAGGAGGTCGTCGTGCATGTCGGGCCCATTATGGAGGATTTCCGGCGGCACGGTTTGCTTTTCCCGCGGCACTCAAGAGAGAGACCAGACCGCCCCTGCGGGGCGTCCGGACCTCCAGGAGGAGCCCTTTGATTCAGCCGCCCGAGCAGACCCTGCCGGCCGTGAGCTCCCACAACGAGTGGGACCCGCTGGAGGAGGTCATCGTCGGAGTGGCGGACGGCGCCTGCGTGCCGGCCTGGCACGTGGCGCTCAAGGCGACGATGCCCCGGCGCCACTGGGGCTTCTTCGCCGAGCACGGCGGCAGGCCCTTTCCCCAGGAGCTGATCGACCGCGCCAACCGCGACCTCGACGGCTTCGTGCGGCTGCTCGAGGCCGAGGGGGTAACCGTCCGGCGGCCGGAGACGGTCGACTACTCGCGCCCCTTCTCGACCCCCCACTGGCAATCCCCGAGCGGCCTCTACGCCGCCATGCCGAGGGACACCCTGCTGGTGGTCGGCGACGAGATCATCGAGGCTCCGATGGCCTGGCGCTCGCGGTATCACGAGATCGAGGCCTACCGCCCCCTGCTGCGCGAGTATTTTCTCCAGGG
>DASWQX010000040.1:0-2202 GCA_036403495.1 Thermoanaerobaculia bacterium | reverse complement strand
GGTCGGTCCGGAGCTTGTCGAGGAGCCATTCGGTGAGCGCTTCGCGGCCGAAGAAGAATGGGGCGTCGGCGACGTCGAAGACTTGCAGACCCCGATAGGGCTGGGCGCCCTCGGCCACGGCCTCGCCCGGATCCGCGCCCGGGGAGACTCCCCGGATGCCGGAGAGGAGACGGTGCAGGGCTTTCTCGTCGTCCAGCGTGTCGCGGAATTCGACCCAGGTGGTGGCGCGGAGGAAGGCGGGGAGCCGGCTCGGCTCGCCCCGTTCGGAGTGGGGCAGGAGGACAGGGATGACGCGGAAGGCGCGGCTTCGGTCGGAGACTCGGGCGTCGATCGCCGTTCGCATCTCCTCGTTCTGCCAGGGGCCGGTGCCGCTCGGCCCGAGGCAGACGGCGCAGGTGGCGCACTCCTCCAGGGCCTTTTCGATCGCCTCCTGCCAGGGCTCGCCCGGGATCAGGTTCCACTTGTCGAGCCAGGGCTCGATTTTCTGAGCCTTAAGGCGGCGCGCCAGATCCTCGACCACCGACTTGTCCGGAGTCGCGTGCGATAGGAAGACATCGAACCTGGATTTTTCCAAGGGGCTCCCTTATTCGTATTTCTGCAAATAGTGCCTTTCATTTTACCATTGAGGAAATCCGAATCCCAGGAAGGGCGGGCTCACGCATGCATCGAGCAGTACCGGTCGCAGTCGTTCTCTGGGGCCTCGCCGTCTTTCCCGGTGGGAACGCGGGGGCTCGGCCGGTGCCGCGGCTCGCCGAAGCCGAGATTGCCCTGGCGGAGGGGCTCGCGGCGTTTGAGTCGGGCCGGACCGAGGACGCCGCCGCCGACTTCGCGGAGTCGGCCCGGCTCAATCCGGACGAGGGGGAGCCTCGCTATTGGCGCGGGCTCGCCCTGCTCCGTCTGGGCCGGACGCGGGAGGCCGCGGAGGAGCTGGAGGCGAGCCTCGCAGCCCGGCATCCGCCGGAGGTGGAGCGGGCGCGCGTGGTTGCCGATCTCGAGGCGGCCCGGCGGGCGACGGAAGGGACCGGGGTCCCTGTGGAGGCGCCGGAGGTGGTCCCCAGCGGCCGGCCGATCGACGACCGCGGGGCCTGGGAGGGGACCGCGGGGCTGTCGCTGGCCAGCGATTCCAATCCCAATCTGCTGTCCGGCGAGCTGGTGCTGCCTCCGCCCGGCGGCGGCCAGGGCGGTCTGATCCGCGGCGAGCAGTCGGACACGAGCGCGCGGCCGGCGGTGAGCCTGGGGTTCTATCCCTTCCACGCGGGGCCGGGGCCGGATCTCGGGGTGAGCGTGGAGGTGCGGCGGTCGCTCCACAACGATTTCGGATTCCTCGATCTCGGCGAGGCCCACGGAGTGGTCCAGCTCGCGTTCGGGGCCGACCCTCTGGGGTTCCTCGAAGGGCCGCTCGGTCACGAGCGGGTGCCGTTAGGGGACAGTCGGTTCTCGGCGCTGTTGCAGGCGGGGGGCGCGTCGTATCAGGTCGACGGCTCCCCCTATCTTCGCACCTGGGACGGCGCCGGCTCGTTCACGTTCCACGAGTTGCCGGCCACCGCGACCCGCCTCGATCTTGGCTATTCCAACCGCGAGTTCTCCAGCGGCGGCTTGGCGGACGAGCGGCGGAGCGGGAACGACCTGTCGCTCCAGGCGAGCCAGCTTTTCTTCGCCGGACGGCGGGACCGCTATCTGCGGATCGGCATCCTGGGGATCGAACGCCAGGCGGGCCGGCCGTTCGCGGAGTCGATCCGGGAAGAGAATGCCGAGCTGGCGCTGCCGTTCGCCCTCCGCTGGACCGTGCACCTGGAGGCGAGCGTGCGCAGGGATGACTTCGACCATCCGGAATCCAATCTCTTCCGTGAAGGTGGTCCGGTGCGGAACGACACCACGCGGAGAGGGGAGCTGACGCTGGCCTGGGCGGCGACGGACCGGATCCGGCTGACGGCGCGGGGGACGTACGTGAAGCGGAGCTCGAACGTGGACCTGGGCGCCGGGCTTCCCGATCTGGATTATCAACGGCGGATCGCCTCGATCGGCATGAGCTGGGTGTTTTGATGGAGCGTTCGATCAGGATCTTCGCGGCTGGGCTCGTCCTGGGGAGCCTGGCGCTGCCGGGCGTGGCTGAGGAGGTGGGCGTCGCGAGCCGGGTGCGTCCGGATGTAACGGGATATGGGGTCGGCGAGCAGGAGCGGCGGATCCGTGAGAACGATGCCA
>DASWQX010000039.1:0-5518 GCA_036403495.1 Thermoanaerobaculia bacterium | reverse complement strand
CAACGAATACGAGCAGGCCAAGCGCCGCCTCGAGGACTCCCGCCGCGCCGGCGTCGATCTGGTGGAGACCGCCTACCGGGCGCAGATGGCGGCGCTCGAAGTGGTGTGGAAGCTTGTAGGGAGCCCGCCCGGCGACGCTCCCCCGGCCGCGCCCGAGACGCCCCCGCCGCCGCTGCCGCCGGCGCAACGCAAGCGGCGGCCCGGGGGCGAGGTGAAAGAGGAGCTCCTGAGGATCTACCCGCAGTTGCCGGAGACCTTCGGGCGCGCCGACATCCACGCCCTGCTGGGCTACGAGGCCGAGCGCGCCAGCCTCTACAGGACTCTCTCCGAGTTGAGCAAGAAAGGGACTCTCGTCATCGTCAAGCACGCTGTGGGCCGGACCCCCGCGGTCTACCGCAAGCTCGCGGCGGAGCTTCCCCCCGGCGATTGACCGGGAGAGCGCTGGCGGCGCCTCTTCCGGGACCACTGGCGGCACTTCCGCCGCGCCCTGGGCTCGGCTCCGGAGAGAGTTTGCGGACGCGGCCCGCGAAAATCGCGTCGCCAACGCGCCGGATGATCCTGCCGCCTTGCCGGGCGCCCCTTCCATCGGACATCCCGCCCTCTCCGCCCCGTCCGGCGAATCCCCCGCCGCCCAAGGCGTAGCGTCTCTTGAGCGAGGCGAATGCACGAGCGCCGCGGATGACCGCTGCGCCCGGCGAGGCGAAAGGGGCGTTAGCCGCGGCGAACCTTCCGCCTGAAGAGGCGGAAGCGGCGCCGCTCGCGGCGGTAGGGGCGCCGGAAGCGGCGGAAGCGGCAGCGCTCGCGGCGAAAGGGGCGGTGGGCGGGTGGGCGGGCGAGAGGTGGCGGCGGCACACTTTAGGGAACGCGCGGCCTGAAGGAAAATCTCGGCGCCTTGGCCGCAGGCTTCTTCCAGTGCATCTCAAGGAATCCGCGAGCTTCGGTGAGGGACTGAAGGGTGATAGCCCGTCGCCCTGCCGCGTCCATGAGCTCCATCCACACGGTGCGGAGTTGCTCGTGGCCGACATCGAATAGATCAAGCCGGGTGATGGCGAAGCGGCAGAGCGCCACCGCTTTCTCCGTCGCGCCCGTGCGGATATGGAAGCCGAAGACATAGAGGAGATCGAGGAAGCCTTCCCGATAGGCTTCATGCGCGAAGGCGTCAGCGATCGTGTTCTCGAAGAGTCGCTCGGCCTCTCTCAAGTGACCGAGCCCCTCCAAGAGCCTTGCTGCGGTGAAGTTGCTCCTGTGAGCTGCGTCCGCTCTCGGCTGGCCTGAACGCAAGGACTCCGCGAGGTGAAACGACTGGAGCGCCTGGCCGATCTCGCCCATTTCAATGAGGCATTCCGTTCGATTGCTCTCCGCAAGCCAGCGCAGCACGGTATCAGGAGCAGGAATCATCGGGAGCGCTCTCTCGATGAGCGCGAGCCCGCGCTCTGGTTCTGTGTCCACAAGGCAATGGGCGGTCTGCACCAGGGTGCGTGCGACCAAGGGCCACGCCTTCTGATGCCTGTAGAGTTTTTCACCTTCTCCGAGCATGACAACGGCTTCGGCGCGGTGTCCCTGATCAGCTCTAAGGGATGCCGCAATCGATCGCATCTTGCCCTTGAGAAGGAGGTCGCCCGAGCCTTCGGAGAGGTGCTCCTCTGCTCGCCGGATGGCGGCAAGAGCGCGGTTCCACTCGGTATCGATGCGGCAGATATTGGCGATCTCGGTCCAGACGAGAGCTTGCAGGTCGTGCTTTGCCGCCGCGGGCTCGTCCATCGCCTGCACCGCCCTAAGCGCGAGGCTCGCGACGAACTCCGACTCATCGCGCGATCCTGCCGCGCGCATCTCAGCCAAGAGCACCTCAAAAAAGCCTGTGGTGTGGCACTCGGGAGACTCGGCTATCCGGGCGTGCTGTCTCTTTCTCGGCTCGCGTCGAACGAGGGACCACAGCGCCCGCGCGAGGACCGGCTCGATGAGCTTTTCGTTTTCTGGGACTGCGACTCGGCCCGAAGAAGCAAGAGCCCGCTCCCGATGGACGAAAACGGGCTCCGTTGGCGCCGGGTGCTTCCAATGCGTCCTCAGGTAGTCATGCGCCTCGGCGAGCATCCCTTCGTCCAGGGCTTTCCCACGCGCGGCCTCTATGAGCTGCGTCCAGACGGATCGGAGCTGATCATGCACCACCACATTCTCACGTTCCATCTCGCAGAGCCCATGCAGGCTTACCTCGGCCGCACGCTCCGGCGAACCTAGACGAACGTGAAACCCGAAGACGTAGAGGAGATCGAGTAACGCATCTCGGTAGAGCCCGCGCTCAAGGTCGCCGGTCACTACCTCATCGAACAGCGCCTCAGCCTCCCGCATTCGGCCGAGAGCCTCTAGGAGGCGGCCAGCGGTAAACGCGGATCTGAGGTTGGCGCTTGGCCGATAGTGGAGCGGCCTCAAGAGTTCGGCCTCTGCGAACGCTAGGAGCGCTTCGTCCACCCGGCCGAGTGTGACGAGGCACTCAGTACGGATGCTCTCTGAAAGCCATTGGAGAGTAGCGTCTTCAGAGGGCAAGAAGACCCTTGCCCGGTCGAGAAGGCCGAGGCCGCGCTCCGGGTCGTGATCGACAATACAGTGCGCCATCTGTACCAGCGTGCGAGCGACAAGGGGCCAGTCACTCCGCGCCTCATAGATCCTCCGGCACTCCTCCATGTATGACATGGCTTCGTCGCGCACACCTTGATCGGTGCGGAGCGAAGCGAAAATCGAGAGCCACCGCGCCTTGATAGAGGAGTTCCTCGTGCCCATTTCGAAGTGCTCATCGGCACGGCGGAGCGCGGTCTGGGCATGGTGCCACTCACCGTTTAGCCGGCGGGCATTCGCGGTATCGGTCCAGATCGTACAGAGAAGATCATTCTTGAACGCCGCTCCGTCCTTCATGCCTTGAGCGGCCAAGACCGCGAGGCTTGCGAGCGACTCCGATTCCTCTCTCGTCTGCGGCGAGCGGAGGGCCTGAAGGAGCACTTCGAGGAAGGTGGGGGTGTGGCACGACCGGGACCGAATCACCCTCTCCTTCTGGGCACCCCTCGTCTGCCTCCGCAACTCGGCGAGCTCCGCTCTCGCGAGCAGTTGCTCAACCGCCGTTTCCCTCTCAAAGGTGGCGAGTTCAAGGAGAGTCCGAAGCGGCACCTCGCGGACTACGGGGTTCGCAGGGTCCCTCAGCAGGCTCTCGGCGAGCGACCGGCACGCAGGGCAGACAGAGAGGTGCGCGGCCACCCGCGCGATCTCGGTCCGTCCCGCTTCGCTCGCGCGAAGCAGCTCCTCCTTCGTGATGTGCGCCATTTCTTATTTCTCTAAAGCGATGACCGGGCAACAGCGGTTTTAGAGTAACTCGAAATACGAGGCCCTGTACATTGGGAGACAAGGGAGAGGCCCCCGAAGGAGACCTCCCCCTTCAGGGACGGGCTTCTCCTAGCCGTTCGGGTCGTAGCCCGCTCCCGCATCAGTGGTGGGCGGTGGCTGATGGAGTCTCCCGTCGGGGTCGTTGCCCGCTCCCGCGTTGGCGGCCGGCGGCGGTTGACGAAGTCCCAGCAGGGCCACGCCCTGCTTGGCTTGAGGCGACGTTGAGGACGATGCGATGAAATAGAGGACGAGCAGAACCAGGCGAAGCATAGCTTCTCCCTTCAAGGGCAACTGGCCGCACGGGCGCCATTGCCCGTGAAGAGGGTGCCCCTACGGCCGGAGTGTCCGCCTCTTCGGGCCTCGGGGACAAGCTCGCTCTTCATGAGAAAGAACGGCGGCGGAAAGATGACAGTGGAGTCACCCGTGAGGTTGCTCGACCAACAGCTTCAGGCAAAAGGAGGACCATTATGGCCGACTCGATAGATGGACCCGACGTTCTATCCATCCCGGCTCTGGAGACGGAACGCCTGCGGCTCAGGTCATTTCGCAAGACTGATCTCGATGACTACGCCGCGCTGAACGCCGACCGGGAGGTTTTGCGCTATCTGGGCGCAGGGTCGGAGCCCTGGGACCGGGGCCGATCCTCTCGCCACATGGCCTTCCTCGTGGGGCACTGGAAGATCTGGGACGCCGGCACGTGGGCGATGGAGGACAAGGAGTCCGGCGCGTTCATCGGGATGGTCGGCTTTTCCTCGCCGGAGGGCTGGCCCGGGTTCGAGCTTGCCTGGACGCTCGCGCGGCGGGCATGGGGTCATGGCTATGCGACCGAGGGAGCCCGGGCTGCCATGGACCATGCGTTCACCGTCTGGAAGAGGGATCACATCATCAGCCTCATTAATCCCGAGAACCGGGCTTCCATCCGCGTCGCCGAGCGCCTTGGCGAGCGCCTGGAGGAACGCATCATCCATCTCGGGCGGGAGATGCTCCGCTATGGACTCGACCGGGAAACCTACCTGAGCGAGGTTGACCCGGCTGGCGCCTTGGCCCTACGCGCCAGCTAACCGGCGGCTGGCGACGATGCGGCTGATAGCCGATTTCTTCGTCTCCAGCCGCTCTGCCAGCTACTCCTGGGTCAACCCTGCCTTTTCGCGAGCTTGGCGGAGAAGAGCGCCAACTTTGAAATCGGTATAGCCTTCTTCAAGATCGTCGGCGAACTCAGCGTCGTGCGCTGTCCGAGCCTGTACATATTTAGTCAGATCGCTCATTTTCCTTCCTCCTGCTCAATCCCCAACAGGACAGTCGCCGGACGTGGTCTGGTGGAAGTGGACGCACAGCACAAGGGAAGGCTAACGCAAATGTGAATCGGGAACCAGAGGCCCCCATCTTCGATTCTCGCCCACCGGCCACTCCTGCGGGTTTGGGGACCTCTATGACATCTGGACTTGCGGCTGAAACCCACCCTCGTATACACATCTCGTGAATCTTGAGATCTTGCCCCGCAAGGGGCAAAGGCATGTAGCCTGGGGCGCGAGCCCCAGGAAGGAGATGCCCATGAATTCCATAGCCCCGAAGGGGCGACGGCAAACCTACGCTTCGAGGAAGACTGCCGTCGCCCCTTCAGGGCTGTGGATTGTTTTGAGACCGGCTACCTGGGGCTGACGCCCCAGGCTACATGCCTTTGCCCCTTGCGGGGCAAGGTTCTAGAACCGTCGACTTGTATATAAGAGGGTGAGTTGAAACCGCAGGCTGTTCAAAGCCTGCCCGCGGGGCGGTCCCCCTCCCCATCGGGCAGAACTCGGTTCCAGGCAAGCGCGAGTCTTGACTCTAGACCACCAGCGGGCAGCGGCCGCGTATCGTGGTGACGCAGGCCATGCAACTGGAGCCGCCCACCAAGGGCTGGGCGCCGCACACGTTGCAACAGAGCTGGCCCGGCAGACACTGAGAGCTGCTGGTGCAGCCGGCCATGAAGGAGGGAGCGGGCGTCAGATCGTTCGGGGTCTGGGTCGTCTGACTGCCCGACAGGGTCCCCAGGAACTGTGCCGCGTCAGGCGCCGGGGCCGCCGTGGCATTCGCTGGAGGTACCGCCACCGGCGCCGTCTGGGCCATGGACTGCGCGAACGGGATGAGGACGAGGAGGGTGAGGAGGATC
>DASWQX010000038.1:0-2432 GCA_036403495.1 Thermoanaerobaculia bacterium | reverse complement strand
CCTACAACCTGAGCCAGGCCTACTCCGAGTCCTACCTGTTCGACGAGCAGAAGGCGGCGCTGAAGAAGGCCCAGGACCTCGACCTGGCGCGCGTCAACTCGTGGATGGCCGACCCGCAGCGGACGCGGGTGGTGAGCCTGGCGGGGGGCATCGCCTGCATCCCGCAGATCCGGCGCGAGCTGGCGGCGACCTGGGGGCACCGGGAGGCGAGCGCGGGGCCGCTGGCGATCCTCCGGCAGTGGCAGGGGCTGTTCCTCGCCCTCGGCCTCATCCTGCTCGCCGTCAGCCTGCAGCTCGCGCGGCGCCCCTTCGCCACCACCGAGCGAGCGGCCGAGGTGTTCCCGGAAGGGGCCTTCGAGCGCTGGGGGCGCGCCCTGCTCCCCGGCGTCGCCTCGGCCGAGATCGGCGAGGGGGGGAAGTCCTTCTTCGCGCTGCTGGTCTTCACCTCGCTGCTGATGCTGCCGCTGATCGGCCGGCTCGGCTCCCGCATCCCCTGGCGGTATGATCCCGGCAACATGCTCTCCTGGATCCTCGCGGCCCTGGGCCTCGCGATCTACTTCGGAGCCCGCCTCCGGCGGGAGCTGCGCCATGGCGGTTGAAGGGACCCTCGACCTCTTTAAGCTGCCGGAGATCCTGCAACTGGTCTCGCAGCAGCGCAAGACCGGTATCCTGACCGTCCAGGGGCAGCAGGACATCGTCGCCATCTCCTTCCTCAATGGCCGCATCGTCGCCGCCGACGCCCTCAACCAGACCCTGGAGGAGGGGCTCTCCCAGATCCTGCTCAAGGAGGGGATGATCAGCGCGCCGGACCTCTCGCGGGCCGTCTCCGAGCATCAGGCGTCCGGCGGCCGACTGATCGACCTGCTGGTGGAGCGGCGCTTCATCGAGCGCGCGGAGCTCCTCGAGGCGCTGCGCCTCCAGACCTACCGCCTGCTCGAGCAGCTCCTCAACTGGAGCCAGGGGGATTTCAAGTTCTACAGCGGCGACGAGGTCTCCTACGAGGAGGGGCTGGTCCCGATCTCCGTCGAGGAGCTGCTGATCAACATGGCGCCGAGCGCCTCGGCGGCGGTCCGGCCGCAGTCCGCCGCCGCGCCTTCCCCGGCGCCGGCCTCCGTCCCGCCGCCGGCGTCGCGCGCCGCCGTTCCGGCCAGGGCGGAGCCGCCGCCGGTACCTTTGCCCATCCCCATGACGCCGCGCTCCGCCGCGCCGGCCCCGAGCACCCCCGCCGCCCGGCTGTCGGCCTCGTCGCCGCTGTCACCCTCTTCACTGCTGTCGCCGGCGTCGGCGGTCTCGCCCAACGCGCCGATAGTCCCTCCCGACAACCTCGACGCCACGGGGCACTTCCGCCGAATGACGGTGGAGACCCGCATCGCGCCGTCGTCTTCGCTCGGCTGGGTCGGCCGCACCCTGGCGCTCCTGCTGGCGGTCCTGATCGCCTTCGTGGTGCTCCGCGTTCCCGATTCGCTGCTCCTCCCCTTCCCCTGGCAGGAGCACGAGCGGGAGGTGCTGGTGCGCGACCAGCGCGCCAGCCTCTACCTCAAGATCGACCGCGCCGCCAAGACCTGGTTCCTGCTCAAGGGGAGCTTCCCCGAGCACCTCCAGGACCTGGTGACCGCCCGCCTGCTCTCCCCCGCCGACCTGGAAGACCCGGAAGGGCGGCCGCTCCAGTACACGGCGAGCGAGGAGAGCTACACCCTGCGGCCGCTGGAGCGCTCCAGGCCGCTGCCGGGCGCCGAGGCCACCGAGGCGATCACCGGCAACTTCCTGCTCGACCCCGACATCTTCAGTCCCGCGCAGCAGCCCACGGCCGCGCCGCTCGTCCTGCTCGATTAGGGCGACCGCGGGTCGCCCCTACAACATCCGTCGAAACGTGTGTTGAGGCGGCCGCCCTCGCCCGGAATAAATCTGCGTCCAGGATTGTCAATGAGGGTGTGGCGCAAAATTGACGGGTCGCCACTAAGGTTCTAGACTATATGAGATCCAGGCGCGGGCTTATTCGTTCCGCGCTCCCGCCTGAAAGAACGAAGGAGAGGAGAGCCAAGTGAGCAAAATCATCGGAATCGACCTGGGGACGACCAACAGCGTCGTCGCCGTCATGGAAGGCGGCGAGGCGAAGGTGATCCCCAATGCCGAGGGCAACCGCACCACCCCCTCGGTCGTGGCTTTTGCCAAGAGCGGTGAGCGCCTGGTCGGACAGGTCGCCAAGCGGCAGTCGGTCACCAATCCCAAGAACACCATCTTCTCGATCAAGCGCTTCATGGGGCGCAAGTACGACGAGGTGAGCGAAGAGATGAAGATGGTGCCGTACCAGATCGAGCGGGCCGACAACGGCGACGTCCGCGTGGTCGTCGAGGGCAAGAAGTTCTCGCCCCCCGAGATCTCGGCCATGATCCTGGGCAAGCTAAAGCAGGCGGCCGAGGACTACCTCGGCG
>DASWQX010000037.1:0-9156 GCA_036403495.1 Thermoanaerobaculia bacterium | reverse complement strand
CGGTCCAGTCGTGGGAGATGTGCTTGTAGAACTCCTTGTACTCGTCCTGGGTGATCTCGGAGGCGGGGCGCGTCCAGATCGGCTTCATCGAGTTGAGGACCTTCTCCTCGAGCGGCATCACCGGCTTCTCACCGGTCTCCTTCTCCTTGGCGAGGTCCTCGATCTCGGGGTCCTTCTCGGCCTTGAGGATGATCGGGTAGCTGACGAAGTCCGAGTAGCGGCGGACGACCCGGCTGACCACCCAGCGGTCGGAGAAGTCGTCCATGCCGTTCTCTTTGTCCTCGGGCTTGAGGTGCAAGGTGATCGACGTGCCGCGGCGGGGCTTCTCGGTCTCCTCGATGGTGTAGGTGCCGTCGCCGGTCGACTCCCAGCGGGTGGCGGCCGTTTCGCCGGCGCGGCGGGTCACCAGCTCGACCCGCTCCGCGGCCATGAACGAGGAGTAGAAGCCGACGCCGAACTGGCCGATCAGCTCCGCGATCGTCTGCTTCGACTCCCCCTGCTTCAGCCGCTCGGCGAGCTCGCGGGTGCCGGACTTGGCGATCGTCCCGATGTTGGCGACCACCTCGTCGCGGCTCATGCCGATGCCGTTGTCGTGGATGGTGAGCGTGCGCGCGTTGCGGTCCGCCTCGAGCCGGATCTCCAACGTCTCGTCGCCGGCGAGCAGGTCGGGGTTGGTCAGCGCCTCGAAGCGGAGGCGGTCGAGGGCGTCGGACGAGTTGGAGATCAGCTCGCGGAGAAAGATCTCTTTGTTCGAGTACAGCGAATGGATCATCAGGTCGAGGAGCTGCTTGGTCTCGGCCTGAAACTGCAGAGTCTCGACGGTAGCGGTCGGCATGAAAAAGTCCTCCTGATCTTGGGATCTCGGCCCAGCACCGAAACGCGAAGCGACGGGGGGACCGGTTCACCCCTGCGAACACCCGCGCTGGCCTGGGGAATTCCCTCGCGGAGGCCTTCGAGCCGAAAGCCTGATCGCGGGGGAGTCAAAGAAAGCTTAGTGCAGGCCGCGCAGTTTTTCAACCGGGCAGACCCTGTAAGATCCTGTCGGAGGGATTCGGATGGCCTGGGGACGGAACCGGAGCGAAGGAGGAGGCTGCATGGCCCGGCTGGCATTTCTGATGGCGCTCGTGGCGCTGCTCCTCTCCTGGGCGGCCTATCGGCGCGCCGGAGGGGAGCTCAAGGACGTGGTGAAGGACGCGACCCGCGGCGTGCCCGCGCTCCACCTTGGGGACCTGGGGAAGGACGGACCGGCCGGCATCGATCGCCAGGCGGATCTGGCGGAGGCGCAGACGCGGCTGCTCGGGCATCGCGCCGAGGTGGCTGGCGACCGGAACCTCGCGCAGGTGGAGCGCGACGTCGCGGAGGTCCGCCGGAGCCTGGAACGTTCCTACCGGAACGCCAGCGAGGTGGCGCAGGGCCGCTGGCGGGGGCTCGACTCCGAGCTGAACCGCCTGGAGGCGCAGCTCCGGCAGGGCGGATCGAAGGCGCTCGCCAGCCTCGACGCGGCGGTGTCGAAGATCCGGGACGCCGCCGGGGAGGAGAAGAAGGATGAGCGCTGACCCGGTCACCGAAGCGAACGCCTTCCTGCCGGAGGCCGCTCCCGCGGTCTGGGCCACCCTCTCGCCGCTCGGCCGCCGGGCGCTCCAGCCCCTCCATTTCCTGCCGCTGCAGACCGCCGAAGCCCGGGGCAAGCCGTTCAACGCCACCATCGGCCAGATCACCGACGGCCATGGCACGGCCGTGCCTCTCCCCGCGATGGCCGCCGCCCTCGGCGGCCTCGACGCGGCGGAGCGGAGCCGGGCCTTTCTCTACTCGCCGGTCGAGGGCATCCCCGACCTGCGCGCCGCCTGGCGCGACTGGCAGCGGCGCGGCCAGAGCCCGGATCTCCCCTCCTCGCTGCCGATGGTCACCCTGGGCACCGCCCACGCCCGCAGCCTGGCGGCGGAGCTGTTCGTGGACGAGCGGCGGACGGTCCTCCTGCCCGATCCCGTCCCGGCGGAGGACGAGGCGCTCTTTTCGCTGCGCCTCGGGGCCCGGCCGATCCCCTGCGCCTGCATCCATGGCGGTCATTTCGATCCGGCGGCCGTCTCCCGCCATCTCGCCGACCTGCCGCGAGACGAGCCGGCGGTGGTGCTCCTGGAGTTCCCCCGCGAGGAGACCGGCTACATGCCGGTGACCCGGGAGCGCGCGGCCCTCTGCCGCGGCCTGGCCGAAGAGGCGGAGCGCCGGCCGCTGGTGGTGATCGTGGACGACACCTGGGCGGGGCTGGGTACGCCGAGCGCCTCGCTATTCTGGGGGCTGACCGGGCGCCATCCGAACCTGATTCCCCTCAAGATCGACGGCGCCGACGGCCAGCGCGGTTTCCCGGGAGGACGCGTCGGCTTTCTGACCTTCCCTTACGAGCCGGACAGCGCCATCGCCAGGGCGCTGGAGAGCAAGGCCAAGATGCTGCTGCGCGCCCAAGTGGGATCGCCTTCGACGATGACGCAGATGGTGCTGCTGCGGGCGTTGCAGGCGTGGATTGAAGAGATATAGTTCCTCCTCCAGTAACGTCTGAGCGGACTGTTTACCGGAGGAGGGGTTCTGAAGCCAAGAGTGTATTTGGAGTCAAGCGTTATCAGTATTTGGCGGCTAGGCCAAGTCGGAACCTGGTCACTTTGGCCAACCAGGAGATAACCCGGATCTGGTGGCAGAGGCGTCGGTCACAGTTCGATCTGTACGTGTCGGAGTTGGTCCTTTATGAGATTGAGGGAGGAGACACCGAAGTCGCCAAGAACCGGTTGGCAGTGGTAGAGAAGATTCCCAGTCTCGATGTGACGCCGGAATGCTCTTGGGTAGCGCGGCATGTCCTGCCAGCGAGCGGGTTGCCGGAGATCGCGGCTCGCGACGTGCTCCATGTCTCGGTTGCCGCCGTCAACCGAATCGACTTTCTTTTGACTTGGAACTGCCAGCATATTGCCAACGCCATCCTGATGCCGAAGCTCAGCGCCGCGATCAGGCAACTGGGGTATCCTAGTCCCATGATCTGTACACCGCCACAGCTCCGTAGGGGGAGGGTTCGCTCATGAACAATGAGTCTTCTTGGGACGACCCTATCGTCGAGGAGGTCCGCAAGCGAGGCGTGGAGTACGCGGCTCGATTCGGCCACGATCTCGACAAGATGGTCTTTGATCTGAGGCGTCGTCAGCGGGAGAGGGGAAAAGAGGTCGTTTCCTTGGGTCGCGAGGAGACGTCTGGAGATTTGAAGAAGCCTGAGCCCGTTCGCAGGCGGGCACTTTAGCGGCTTCGTCAGTCCCTACCGCAGCCACTCCTCCAACTGCACCCGCTCGTCGGTCGAAGCGTCGCGGTACTTGACGATCACCGGCGTATAGAGCGACACCCCCCACTCCTTGCCGGCTCCCTTGAAGACCGCGCGGGAGCCGGGGACGACGACCGCCTCTTCGGGGATGATCAGCGGCTGATCGCCTTCCGCCCGGTGGATCGTCTCCCGGACGAGGTCGTAGACGGGGGTCGAGCGGGTGAGGATGGTTCCGGAGCCGAGGACGGCGCGGCGCTTGACTACCGTCCCCTCGTAGACGCCGCAGTTGCCGCCGATCAGGACGTCGTCCTCGACGATCACCGGCGAGGCTCCCCACCGGCTCCAGCACGCCGCCGAGCTGGGCGGCGGCGGAGAGATGGACGCGCCGGCCGACCTGGGCGCAGCTCCCCACCAGGGCGTGCGAGTCGATCAGCGAGCTGCGCCATCCGAACCTGAATTTCCCTCAAGATCGACGGAGCCGACGGCCAGCGCGGATTCCCGGGCGGGCGCGTCGGCTTCCTCACCTTCCCCGACGAGCCGGACAGCGCCGTCGCCAGGGGGGCTGCGGGACCGTAGCTGAGGCCGGAGGTCAGCCTTCCAGGACCAGACCAAACTCGTTGCAGATCGCCACCAGATCGGGGTGTGTCGAAGTCAACTCCTCAGGCTCGGAGCCGTCTGGAGGAGTCAGCCACGATCTGCCTTCGAACAGCGCCGCGCAAGGCAGATCGTCCAGATTCGAGCCATATACGATACCGGTCGCTCCCTGGTTCGCAACGAATCGGGTTACCTCCTGGCTGATTGGACGGTCCTTGCCACGGATCTGAGCGATGTCGAGGTGGGTCCATTCCGTGCCGGGCCAGAAGATCCCCCTGATGCCGTGCGAATTGCTGACGTAGCCCCGGATCGTCGACATCGACCAGTTCACCCTTCAGAATCTTGAGAGCGCCTTGAGCCAGGATTCTTGTCGCTCGCCATGCCGAGGTGACTCTCGGCGCGGGCAGATCGTCGCCATAGAGGCTTCTGTATTCGGCACGCGCCTTGGCGTTGGGACGGAAATCGGCAAGGACCTCCCGGAAGGCGGTTCGCCGCTCCTCGGCGCAGTAGAGCGTCCGAAAGAGCTTGCCCGGGTGGTCGAAGCAGTTCTTCCAGGTCTGGAGTTCCCAAGGCGGGAATCCAACGGTCCGCTGACATGCCCGATCCGCCACCAGCGCTCGGTCAGCGTACTCCCGCCACGAGGTTACGGGCAGCCGGTATGACCAGGCGCAGATCGTCCGGCGTCGAGCCATGCCGCAGCACATAGGATGGAGCTTCGTCGTCCAGCAGCGAATTGGAGCCGAAGAACCAGGCCTTGGCCGTCTCGTCGTCGTAGCTCTCGACGAGCAGGCGGGCGGCCTGATAGGCATAGCGAAGGCGGGTCTTCGGCAGGTCCCGAGGCGCGGCGTTGCCGGAAATCCAGAGCCCTACCGTTTTCGCGTTGTCGAGGCCGGCGAGATAAGCGGTGATCTTCTGACCCAGGTGGGCTTGCAGGTAGCCGGCGATCTGCGAGATGCCCAGCGTGGTCGCCTCACGCTCGATGCTTCCGCGGAGGTCAGCGTCCAAGGCCTTGGCGGTCAACATGCCAGAAATTCTACCGCAAATTCGACCACCAATTCAACCTCTCTCGTCCCTACCGCAGCCAATCCTCTAACTGCACCCGCTCATCCGTCGAAGCGTCGCGGTACTTGACGATCACCGGCGTGTAGAGCGACACCCCCCACTCCTTGCCGGCTCCCTTGGAGACCGCCCGCGAGCCGGGGACGACGACGGCCTCTTCGGGGATGATCAGCGGCTGGTCGCCTTCCGCCCGGTGGATCGTCTCGCGGACGAGGTCGTAGACGGGGGTCGAGCGGGTGAGGATGGTCCCGGAGCCGAGGACGGCGCGGCGCTTGACCACCGTCCCCTCGTAGACGCCGCAGTTGCCGCCGATCAGGACATCGTCCTCGACGATCACCGGCGAGGCTCCCACCGGCTCCAGCACGCCGCCGAGCTGGGCGGCGGCGGAGAGGTGGACGCGCCGGCCGACCTGGGCGCAGCTCCCCACCAGGGCGTGCGAGTCGATCATGGAGCCGTCCCCCACCCAGGCGCCGACGTTGACGTACATCGGCGGCATGCAGACCACCCCGCGTCCCAGGTAGCAGCCGTCGCGCACCGCCGAGCCGCCGGGGACGACGCGGACGCCGTCGGCCAGGGTGAGCGGCCGGGGAGGATAGGTGGACTTGTCGAGAAATGACAGGCGGCCGCCGGGAGGCCCTCCCACCGACATGTCCACGACCTCTCCCATCCGGAAGCCGGCGAGGATCCCCTGCTTGACCCAGGGGTTCACCCGCCAGCCGGTGGGGGAGCCGGCGTCCGGCTCGGCGGCGCGGATCTCCCCGCGATTGAGCGCCGCCTTGAAGCGCTCGAAGAGGTCGCGGTGGGCCGGTCCATAGGCGGCCGGCGGCTCAGTGAAGAGCCGCTCGACGTCCGCCCGCAGGCGGGCGAGATCCTCAGACGGCAACCCGGTTCTCCACCGCGGTCTCGAGCTCCGGGGTTTCGGGGATCAGCCCGAGCCCGAGCAGGACCTGTTCGATCTTACGGACGCTCTCCGGCTTCGGGTAGACCGCCGGCAGCCGGTAGACCGGCTCGATCAGCCCCATCAGGCCCATCGCCGCCTTGACCGGACCGGGGTTCGACTCGATGAAATTGATCTCCATCAGCGGATGGAGGCGGCGCTGCATCTCGCGCGCCGCGGGGAAATCCCCCTCCAGGCCGAGCGAGGTCAGCCGCGCCATGGCGAAGGGGACCTCGTTCGCGACCACCGAGATGACGCCGACCCCGCCGAGGGCGATCACCGGCAGGGTGACGGCGTCGTCGCCCGAGAGGACCGCGAAGCTCTGGGGGACCGCCTGGAAGATCGCCGCGATCTGCGAGATGTTCCCCGACGCCTCCTTGACCCCGACCACGGTCTCGATCTCCGCCAGCCGCGCCAGGGTGGCGGGATCGACGTTGCAGCCGGTCCGGCTGGGGACGTTGTAGACCACGATCGGCAGCCGCGTCGCGCGGGCCACCTCGCGGTAGTGCTGGTAGAGCCCTTCGGGCGTGGGCTTGTTGTAGAACGGCGTGACGACCAGCAGGCCGTCCGCCCCGAGCCCCTCGAGGTCGCGGGCGAGCTCGATGACCTCGCGGGTGTCGTTGCCGCCGCAGCCGGCGAGCACGGGGGTCCGCCCGTGCGCCTCCTCGAGGGTGATCTCGATGACCCGCAGGTGCTCCTCGCGCGAGAGGGTGGGGTTCTCGCCCGTCGTGCCGCAGGGGACGAGGAAGTGGATGCCGGCCTCGATCTGCCGGCGCACCAGGCGGCGCAGGCCCTCTTCGTCCAGGGACAGATCGGACCGGAACGGGGTGATCAGCGCGGTACCGCAGCCTTGAAACATGACGTCTCCTGGAGAGCGCCGGCGGTTAGGCTCCAGCGCGGAAATCTCCGCCCATATTCTAGTGCCGTTCGCGGACGATCTCTTCCCAGACCTGGCTGAATTCGTGAACGCCCGGGCGGCCGATCAGCCAGCGGGCGCCGCGCAGGGCGCCGTGGGCGAACCCGGAGCGGTTGCGGGCGCGGTGCTCCAGGGTAATGGTGTCCGCCTCGGAGTCGAAACCGAGCTGGTGGGTGCCGGGGATCGCGCCGGCCCGGTTGCTCGCCACGTCGATCGGCCGCGACCACCCCGCCGCCTCGGCCACCCGCTCGAGTTCGAGCAGCGTTCCCGAGGGGGCGTCCAGCTTCTTGCGATGGTGGATCTCATAGGCCCAGGCGTCGTAGCCGGTCTCCTCGGCGAGCAGGTGGGCCGCCGCCGCGGCCAAGCGGTAGAAGACCTGGACGCCGATCGAGAAGTTGGCGCCGTAGAGGAGGCCGCCGCCGTGCCGCTCGACCGCCTCCCGCACCCGCGGCAGCTCGCTCGCCCAGCCGGTCGTGCCCACCACCAGCGGCACCCCCAGAGGCGCGATCCGCTCGGCGTTGACGGGCACCGCGGCGGGGACCGAGAAGTCGATCGCCGCGTCGATCCCCTGGAAGCTTTCGGCGGTGATGCCGGCGCCGTCCGCGTTGCTGACGTCGTCGAGCCGGAGCGCCACCTCGAAGCCGTGCTCGGGCGCGAGCTGCTCGACGAGCCTGCCCATCCGGCCGTAGCCGATCAGCGCCAGCCGTAGCGGCCGGGGGCTCACCCCACCACCTCGCCGGTGTCGCCCGGCAGCAGCTCGGCGTGCAGGCGGGCGATCAGCTCGGGGAGCTGATCCTCCTCGGCCAGCAGGCGGACGGCCGGCGCGGCGACCCCGTCCAGCACCAGCCGCGGCTCGTGATCCTTCCCCGCCTCCAGCACGCGGCCCGCCAACTCGGGGTGGGTCGCGAGGTCCTCCGAGACCAGGGAGACCACCGGCCGGCCGCGGGTCACCCAGATCTCGGCGGCGCTCCCCACGGCCGAGAGCAGGGCGGTGTGGATCTCCGCCAGGCGGTCCTCGCGGTCGAGGGCGAGATCCCCGCCGTCCTCCCGCCTCCCCAGGACCATCAGCGACGGGCGGAAGCGCTCGCAGACCTCGAAGACGGCGCCGAGGAGGGCATCTCCGGCCTCGCCCGTGCCCTGGACCGAGATCAGGTGGGCGTTGGCCCGGCAGGCGATCGACTTGACGGTCGGCGGGGCGTGCGGATCGCGGCGGCCGATGAGGGTCCCCGTCATCGGCCCCTCGGCCTCCGGATGGCGGGAGTCGAGGATGCGGATCGGCACGTTCCCCCGGCTCGCCGGCCCCAGTGTGCCGTAGTGGGGCTTTTTGGCGCCCGAACAGGAGAGCTCCAGGGCTTCGGCGAAGGAGAGCGTGCGGACCCGCCGCGCGCCCGGGAAGATCCGCGGATCGGCGGTGCGCATGCCGTCGACGTCGGTCCAGATCAGGACCTCCTCGGCGCCCAGGGCGGCGCCGACGATGGCGGCCGAGAAGTCCGACCCCTCCTTGCCCAGGGTGGTTGTGACCCCCTGGAGGGTGGCGCCCACGTAGCCGCCGAGGATCGGCACCCGGCCGGCGCGCAGCAGGGGAAGGAGGGTCTCGCGTAGGCGGGCGTCGGTGGGGCCGTAGAGCGGCCGGGCGCGAGTAAAGTCGTGGTCGGTGACGATCACCCGCCGGCAGTCCACCCAGGCGGCGTCGATCCCGCCTCGGCTTGAGTGGCTGAAGGCGAAGGCGAGGATGGTGCTCGACAGGATCTCGCCCATTCCGGCCACCGCGTCGGCCGCGCGCGGGGTCAGGGCGCGGGTGGCGAGCAGCTCGTCGAGCTGGGTGCGCAGCTCGTTGAAGGCGGGGTCGAGCGCCGCGTCCAGGGCCGGCCGGCCAGCCGGGGGGACCACGCCGTGGGACTCGCGGCGGTGGTAGCTCTCGATCTCGTCGTAGGCGGCGAGCGCCCCCTCGCGGTCGCCGGCGGCGGCGGCGGCGGCGGCCTCGAGCAGCCGCTGCGTGGTCTTGGCCATCGCCGAGACCACCACCACGGGCTGGCGGGGGAGGCGGTCGCGCACGATCCCCGCCACCCGCTCGATCGCCTCCGCGCCGTCGACCGAGCTGCCGCCGAACTTCATGACGATCATGACTTCATCACCATCAGGCGCCGATCAGCCCCTCGCTCTTCATCATCTCGGCGTTGAGCAGGGCGGCGCCGGCCGCTCCGCGCAGGACGTTGTGGGAGAGGGCGGCGAACTTCCACTGGAAGAGGCTGCACTCGCGCAGCCGTCCCACGGCGGTCGCCATCCCCTTCTCCAGGCCGGCGTCCTTGCGCGGCTGCGGCCGGTCGTTGGCTTCCATGAAGTGGATCGGCCGCT
>DASWQX010000036.1:0-4527 GCA_036403495.1 Thermoanaerobaculia bacterium | reverse complement strand
CCGGGCCTGCGGCGGCGACGGCAACATCTGTTGCACGAGCAAGCCGAAATGCTCCACGGGACTCACCTGCACCGATGGCCGCTGCGCGGCTCCTCCCCCTCCTCCGTGCGGCGGCTTCAACCAGGTGTGCTGCAGCGGCGGAACGTGCAACAGCTATGGGCTTGCCTGTGACGTCGGACAAAACAAATGCATTGGGTGCGGCTACTACGGTGAGTATTGCTGTCCGTACATGCCTACGTGCGCCGAGGGCAGTTGCAAGATTCCGGGGACCTGCCAACCCTGATCTAAAAACAAAACGAGCCCGGGTCGCCCCGGGCTCGTCGCAGACTGCGAAAATCTGGAAGACGCCTACACGTAGGCTTCGAGCTCGGTCCAGGTGTCCTCTTCGAGGACCTTCTTGAGATCGAGAGCCTCTCTCGATTTATTCTGAAAACAGATCCGCGATGGGTAAACTGAGGCCCGGCAACAGTTCCTGATCTGTCAGGACCTGACGGTCGTCGAGGACCCTCACGTCCGTGAGGGACCTGTGGACAAGGATGCGGCGCAACGCGGGGTCCACCACCCATACCACCTGGACGCCGGCCGAGAAATAGTCGCGAAGCTTTTCCTTCACCCGGCTCATCTGATCGCTCGGAGACAGGATCTCCACGACCAACTCGGGCGCGACTTCGAAGTATCCCTTCGCCCGCGGCCGGAGGTCACGCTCCTTGGAGATTAAGATGACGTCGGCCGCGCGTACCGTGTCCGGATTGCGGCGGATGTAGATGCCGACCTCTCCCCCCACCGCCCGCCCACGCCGGCTCTCCTTGCCGTAGGCACGCAGCCTCATCACCAGTTCGGACTCCACGTCCCCATGCTCGTCGCCTGTTGCCATTGTCGGCACAACCCTCCCATTCACCAACTCGCATGGGTTGAGATCCGGCCGATGGAGAAGCTCCTCGCCGGTCATCAGGCTGTCTTCGGATTTCTGAAGAAGGGCCATCTCGAACCTCACTTGAATCGTCTCACGGGAATTCCGTCGCGTCAAGGCGAAACGAGCCCGGGTCGCCCCGGGCTCGTCGACGTCGCGAAAATCTGGAAAGACGCCTACACGTAGGCTTCGAGCTCGGTCCAGGTGTCCTCTTCGAGGACCTTCTTGAGATCGATCATGAAGCGGTCGGCATCCGCGCCGTCCACCAGACGGTGGTCGTAGGAGATGCTGAAGTAGGACATGGTCTTGATGACGATCGAGTCGTTGCCGTCCGCGTCCTCGACCACGATCGGACGCTTTTCGATCGCGCCGATGCCGAGGATCGCCACCTGCGGCTGATTGATCACCGGGGTGCCGAAGAGGCTGCCGAAGACGCCGGGATTGGTGACCGTGAAGGTGCCGCCCTGCGTTTCCTCGGGCTTCAGCTTCTTGGTCCGCGCCCGGTCCGCCAGGTCGTTGGCGGTCTTGGCGAGGCCGACGAGGCTGAGCTGGTCGGCCTTGCGGATCACCGGCACGATCAGGCCGCGGCCGGGCAGGTCGACCGCCATGCCGATGTTGATGTCCTTCTTGTAGACGATGTTCGTGCCGTCGATCGAGGCGTTGACGTTCCGGTGCGCCTTGAGCGCGGTGGCGACCGCCTTGAAGATGAACGGCATGAAGGTGAGCTTGGTGCTCTCCTTCTTGAAGAAGCCGTCGCGGGCGCGCAGGCGCGCCTTGTTCACCTTCGACATGTCGATGTGGAAGAGGGTGGTGACGTGCGCCGAGGTGGCCTTGGAGTAGACCATGTGCGCCGCCGTGATCTGCCGCATCTTGGACATCGGCTCGATCTCGACGTTCTCCCCCTCCGTGTAGGCCGCCACGTGGAAGCCGGCCGGCAGCGGACGCTGACCCGCCGGAGCCGCCGCGGCGGCGGCCGGAGCGGGAGCCGGCGCGGCTGCGGGCTTGGGGGCCGGCTGAGCCGCGGGGGCAGTCGCAGGAGCAGACGCAGGAGCTGCGGCGGCAGCCGCCGGAGCCGACTTGCGCTGCTCGAGGTGGCCGAGGATGTCGTCCTTGGTCACCCGGCCGTGCGCGCCGGTACCGGCGACCTGCGCGAGGTCCACCCCCTCCTTGGCCGCGATGTTGCGGACCAGGGGGCTGGAGAACTTGCGGAGGCGGTCCTCGACGTCGGACTCGGCGGCCTCGATCTCCTTGGCCTGCGCGGACTCGCCGGAGTCGCGGACGACTTCCTCCTCTTCCTCGGCGACCGTGGCCTGCTCGGCGTTGGACGCAGCCGGTGCGGGCTGCGGTGCAGGCTCCGGCGCGGCGGCGACCGGCTGAGGAGCCGGTGCGGCGGCAGGAGCGGCGGCAGGCTGCGCGCCCGCGTCGCCGATCGTGCCGACGACCTGGTTGACGGGGACGGTCTCCCCCTCCTGATTGCGGATTTCCAGGAGCGTGCCGGAGGCCGGGCTCGGGATCTCGGCGTCGACCTTGTCGGTCGAGATCTCGAACAGCGGCTGATCCCGCTCCACCTTGTCGCCGACCTTCACCAGCCAGCGGGTGATGGTGCCCTCGGCGATCGACTCCCCCATCTGGGGCATCACGACTTCCGTTGCCATAAGCTCTCCCGTATCTATAAATCCATCTCGAGGTCTGTCAGTAGCTGGCCAGCTCGCGGACTTTGGCGACGAGCTTGTCAACGTTCGGCAAGTAGGCTTCTTCGAGCGTCGGGCTGAAGGGGACCGGCGTATCGGGGCAGCAGAGCCGGTGGACCGGCCCGTCCAGCCACTCGAACGCGTGTTGCGAAATCCGCGCCGCCACCTCGCCGGCCACCGAGCCGGTGGTCTGCTCCTCGGTGAGCACGATCGCCCGGCTGGTCTTGCGGACGGTGGCGAGGATCGCTTCCTGGTCGAGGGGCTTGATCGTCCGCAGATCGAGGATTTCGAGGTCGATCCCGTCGGCTTCGAGGCGCCCGGCGGCCTCCAGAGCGACTTGCAGCATAGCACCGTAGGTGATCACCGACAGGTCGCGCCCGGCGCGCGCCACGCGCGCCTCACCGATCGGCACCTGGCCACCGCTGCCGCCGGTCTCCAGATCGTCCTTGAGGCGGCGGTAGAGGTACTTGTGCTCGAAGTAGAGCACCGGGTTGGGGTCCTGGATCGCCGAGCGGAGCAGGCCGTAGGCGTCGGCCACGGTGCCCGGCGCCACGATCTTGAGGCCGGGGGTGTGCTGGAAGTACGACTCCGGGTTCTGGCTGTGATAGCAGGAGCCGTGGACGTTGCCGCCGGCGGGGCCGCGGACGACGAGCGGCACTTGCTGGCCCCAGCGGTAGTGGTTGGGCGCGGCGAAGTTGATGATCTGGTTGAAGCCGCAGGAGATGATGTCGATGAACTGCATCTCGACGACCGGCTTCATCCCCATCATGGCGGCGCCGATGGCGGCGCCGATCATCGCCGACTCGCTGATCGGGGTGTCGACGATCCGGCCGCCGCCGAAGCGGTCGAGGAAGCCGGCGGTGACGCGGAAGGCGCCGCCGTAGGTGCCGATGTCCTGGCCGAGCATGAACACCCGCTCGTCCTGCTCCATTTCGTCCCACAGAGCCTGGCGGACGGCTTCGAGGTAGGTCAGGGTAGCCATCAGGCGTAGACCCCCTCGAACGCCCGTTCCGGCGGCGGCATGGGGGAGGCGAGCGCGAAGTCGACCTCCTCGTTGAGCTGGGCGTCGATCTTCGCGGCGATCGCCGCGAAATCCTCCGCGGTGGCGAAGCCGTTGCCGAGCAGATGGCGCTCGAAGCGCGCGATCGGGTCCTTCTCCTTCCACTCCTCGAACTGCTCCTTGGGCACGTAGCCGGCGTCGTCGTGCTCGGCGTGCCCCTTCATGCGGAAGGTCTTCGATTCGATCAGCGTCGGGCCGCCGCCGGCGCGCGCCCGCTCGACGGCCCGGTGGGTGGTCTCATAGACGGCGAGCACGTCGTTGCCGTCCACGATCTCCCCGGGGATGCCGTAGGCGGCGGCGCGGGTGGCGATGTTCTTGATCCGCATCTGCCGCGGCGTCGGCGTCGAGTAGGCCCAGCCGTTGTTCTCGGCGATCAGCACGAAGGGGACGTGGAGGACGGACGCGAGGTTCAACCCCTCGTGGAAATCCCCCGTCGAGGTGCCGCCGTCGCCGATGTAAGTCAGGGCCACCAGATCCTTCCCCTGCATCTTGCCGGCGAGGGCGACGCCGACCATCACCGGGATGACGGCGCCGAGCATCGAGATCGGCGCCACCAGGCCGCGCTGGAGGTCGCCGAAGTGGGTGTTGCCGTCCTTGCCGCCGGTCGGGCTGTCGCTCTTGGCCATGTACTGCATCATGACCTCGCGCGGCTGGACGCCGCGGACGAGCATCGAGCCCAGGTTGCGGATCAGCGGCCCCATCACGTCCTGCGCCTCGAGGGCGAAGGCGCTGCCGACGGCGGTCGCCTCCTGGCCGAGGCTGGAGTAGAGGCCGCCCACCACCTTGCCCTGGCGGTAGAGGTTGCCCAGCCGGCCTTCCACCATCCGGGTGAGCTTCATGAAGTGATAGAGCTCGAGCTGCCGCTC
>DASWQX010000035.1:0-3708 GCA_036403495.1 Thermoanaerobaculia bacterium | reverse complement strand
ATGACGAGCGACAGCGCCGACCTGATCCGTGAAGATCGAGAGCGTTGACCCATGACGTTCGACCGAATCGTCTCTGATCCATCGATCCTCGGAGGAAAGCCCTGCATCAAGGGCACCCGGATCAGCGTCGAGCTCCTCCTTGAGCTGGTCGCTCAAGGAGCCAGCCGAGCCGGCATCCTGAAGACCTACTCTCATCTCAATGCCCAGGACGTCGAGCAGGCACTGCGGTACGCGTCGGCCAGCTACTGAATCTCCCCCTACCCCTTCGCCTCGTACCAGCTCCGCCCCCACCCGGCGTCGGCCACCAGGGGGACCTTGAGGTCGGCGACGCCTTCCATCTCGGCCTTGACGATCGCGGCCACGGCTTCGACCTGCTCGTCGGGGACCTCCAGCACCAATTCGTCATGGACGGTGAGGAGGAGGTGGGCGCCGGGCTGCTCGTCGCGGAGGCGGCGGTCGACGGCGATCATCGCCAGCTTCAGGATGTCCGCGGCGGTGCCCTGGATGCGCGCGTTGATGGCCATGCGGCGGGCGTTCTCGCGCAGGTTCCAGTTCTTGCTCTTGATGTCGGGCATCCAGCGCACCCGTCCATACAGGGTCTCGACCTTTCCCTCGCGCTCGGCGCTCTCCAGCGTCTCCTCCATGTAGCGCTTCACGCCGGGATATTGCCCCATGTAGGCGGTGATGAAGCGCTCCGCCTCCTTCGACGAGATCCCCAACTCGGTGCTCAGGCCGTAGGCGCTCATGCCGTAGAGGATGCCGAAGTTGATCGTCTTCGCCGCCCTCCGCTGCTCGGCGTTGACCAACTCGGGCGCGACGCCGAGGACCACCGCGGCGGTGGCGCGGTGGATGTCCTGGCCGGCCGCGAAGGCGTCGATCAGGGCTTTCTCGTCGGCGATGTGGGCGAGGATGCGCAGCTCGATCTGGCTGTAGTCGGCGACCAGCAGGACGTGGCCGGGCGGGGCGATGAAGGCGCGGCGGATGCGCTGGCCGAGCTCGGTGCGCACCGGGATGTTCTGCAGGTTCGGGTTGGTCGACGACAGCCGGCCGGTGGCGGCCACCGCCTGGTTGTAGCGGGTATGGACGCGGCCGTCCGCGCCGACCAGCTCCGGCAGGGCATCGATGTAGGTCGACTTCAGCTTGGTCAGCTCGCGGTAGCGGCGCAGGAGCTGGGCGATCGGATAGCCCCCCTTGGCCAGCGTCTCCAGGATCTCGGCGCCGGTCGAATAGCTCTTGGTCTTCTGTGTCTTCTTGCCGGCGGGAAGGCCCATCTTCTCGAACAGGATCACCCCGAGCTGCTGCGGCGAGTTGAGGTTGAAGGTCTCCCCCGCCGCCGTGAAAATGTCGGTCTCGAGGGTGGCGATCTCCTTGCCCAGCTCGGCCGACATCTCGCGCAGGTAGCTGGAGTCGAGCAGGATGCCGGCCTCCTCCATGCGCAGCAGGACGGGCACCAGCGGCGACTCGATCTCGGTGTAGACGCGGGCGAGCGACCCGGCCTCCAGCTCGCGCCGCATCGCCTCGGCCATCCGCCGCGCGATCTCCACCCGCTCGGCGGCGTAGGCGGAGAGGCGCGAGTCGCCCACCGCCGGCTCCTGCCCCTTGTCCCAGCCGACGTCCTTGGCGGTCAGCGCCTTGCGGCTCAGCCGCTCCAGCGCCAGCTCGTCCAGGGAGTGGCCATGGACGGAGGGCTTCAATAGATAGGAGACCAGCATGGCGTCGAACAGCGCCGACTGGCACGCCGGATCGGGACAGAGGCGAAGCACTTCCTTCAGATTGTGACCGGAGAGGCGGGTCTTGGGATCGGCGATCCAGCCGCGCAGGCTGGCCAGGGCGGCGTCGCGCAGGCCGTCGCGCCGGAAGTCGGCGTAGAGCACCGGCTCGGCTCCGGCCACCGCCACCGCCAGACCGAGCGGGCGCTCCTCGCCGAGCACGGCGACGTAGACCTCGCCCCCCACCAGGCGGCCGGCGCGGTCGGTCCACACCTCGGCGGTGACCGCCTCCTCGGCGGCCGGCAACTCCTCGCCGTCGGCGACCGTGGAGCCGGCCGGGCCGAGCTCCTCGACGAGCGAGAAGAACTCCAGCTCGGTGAGCACCTGCCGCAGCGCCTCGACGTCCGGCGGATCGCGGTGCAGGGCTTCCGGGTCGAAGGGCACGTCGAGGTTGGTGTGGATCGTCGAGAGCTCCTTCGAGAGACGCGCCTGCTCCGCGTGCTGCTGGAGCCCCTCGCGGTAGGCCTTGCGCGTCACCTCGCCGGCCCGGGCCAGCAGGTCCTCCAGCGAGCCGTACTCCTGGATCAGGGTCTTCGCCCCCTTCTCGCCGATGCCGGGGACGCCGGGAATGTTGTCGATCGAGTCCCCCATCAAGGCGAGGACGTCGGCCACCTTCTCCGGCGGCACGCCGAAGTCCTCGGCGACCTCCTGCGGCCCGTAGAGCTTGAGGCGGCCGGTGTGGTAGAGCGAGACCCGTGGCTCGACGAGCTGCATCAGGTCCTTGTCGGCGGAGACCAGCACCACCTGATAGCCCGCCTCGGCGGCGCGGCAGGAGAGGGTGCCGAGCACGTCGTCGGCCTCGAAGCCGGCGAGCTCCAGGGTGGGGATGCGGTAGGCGGCGAGCAGCTTGCGGATCCAGGGGAGCTGGCTCTGCAGGTCCTCGGGCATCGGGGCGCGGTTGGCCTTGTAGTCCTCGAACTTGTCGCTGCGGAAGGTCCGCCCCCCTTCGAGCGCCACCCCGATCAGCTCGGGGTCCTCCTCGCGCAGGAGCTTCTTGAGCATCTGGACGAAGCCGTAGACGGCGTTGGTCGGCTCGCCGCGGGAGTTGGACAGGTTGCGGATGGCATAGAAGGCGCGGAAAATGTTCGAGTACCCGTCGATCAGGAAGAGACGGGGACGGGGCTCGGTCGGGGGAGTGGGAGTGGTGGCGGTGGTTGCGGCCATGGCGGGGACATTCTATGTCTTCCGGCCTGTCTTCCTGGCACGGCTCTCGCTTCTCCCGAGCGTCACCGCGGGCTCGGGTTCCGCGGCTTCCAAGGAGAGCGAATCATGGGCATTCTTTCGTGGATCGTCTTCGGCCTGATCGCCGGCGCGATCGCCAAGTTCCTCACCCCCGGCCGGGATCCCGGCGGCTGCATCGTCACCATGATCATCGGCATCGTCGGCGCGCTGCTCGGCGGCTGGATCGCCACCCTGCTCGGCTTCGGCGGCCTGTCGGGGTTCGACTTCCGCAGCATGGTGATCGCCATCCTCGGCGCGATCCTGCTGCTCATCCTCTGGCGGATGATCTCCGGGCGGAGGGTGTAGGGCGGGAGGGGGAGGAACACGGACTCACAGACTTACACGGACCGGCACGGACCCACACGGACCCACACGGACCACGGAAACTCTACGCGAGCGGCGGCTGTTCTTCGTCCGTGCCAGTCCGTGTTCGTCCGTGCTCGTCCGTGTTCCCTCCCTTGATTTCCCTTCGCGCCTGCCCCAGCAGGTGCGCCGCTTCCGGGAGGATCAGCGCCTCCATGGCCAGCCGCACCGCCTTCGGCGAGCCGGGGAGGAGGAAGAGGGCGCGGGTGCCGACCAGGCCGGCGGCGGCTCGGCTGAGCATCGCCGCCGCACCTACCTGGTTGTAGGAGAGCATGCGGAAGAGCTCGCCGAAGCCTTCGATCCGCTGGTCGAGGAGCGGCCCGGCGGCGTCCAGGGTGACGTCGCGCGGCGAGAA
>DASWQX010000034.1:0-2779 GCA_036403495.1 Thermoanaerobaculia bacterium | reverse complement strand
GAGGCCGCCGGCCTCCTTGACCGCGTCGTCGAGGTCCTGCCGGCCGAGCACGGCGAGCATGTCGAAGTAGGGGCGGCCGTAGACCGCCTCCATGATCCGCCCCTCGAAGTAGGTGGTGAACCCCTCGTTGAGCCAGAAGTCGTTCCAGGTGGCGTTGGTCACCAGGTTGCCGGACCAGGAGTGGGCGAGCTCGTGGGCGACCAGCGAGACCAGCGAGCGGTCGCCGGCCAGGATGGTCGGCGTGGCGAAGGTCAGCCGCGGGTTCTCCATGCCGCCGTAGGGGTAGCTGGCGGGAAGCACCACGATGTCGTAGCGCCCCCACTTGTAGGGGCCGTAGAGGGCCTCGGCGGCGGCGATCATCTTCGGCGTGTCGGCCAGCTCCCAGGCGGCGCGGTCGATCACGGTGGGCAGCGCGTAAACGCCGCTGATCGGTCCCAGCGGCTTGAACGCGAGGTCTCCCACCGCCAACGCCAGCAGGTAGGAGGGGATGGCCTGCGGCATCTTGAAGCGGTAGAGGCCGTCGGCGCTCTTGGCCGTCGGGTTCTCGGCGCTCATCAGCGCCAGATAGCCGCGCGGGGCGTGGACGGTGGCCTCGTAGGTCATCCGCACGCCGGGGGTGTCCTGGCAGGGGACCCAGGTGCGGGCGAGGATCGACTCCGACTGCGTATAGAGGAACGGCGACGGGCTGCCGGCCTGCTCGGGGGTGAGCCACTGGAGGGCCGCCGCCCGCGGGCTGGTGGTGTAGTCGACGTTGACCCAGGTGGTGCCGGGGGCGATCTCGATCTCCAGCGGCCGGCCGAGGAACTTCACCTCGTCGCCGAGCTTGAAACGGGCCGCGGTCTTGCCGCTGTCCAGGGTGACCCGGCGGATGTCCAGATCGCGGGTGTCGAGCACCAGCTGGGTCGCGACGTTCGAACCGTTCGGACCGTTCGGACGATGCAGGCGCAGGCTGGCGCGGCCGGTGAGCTGGCGCTGGGTAAAGTCGACGGTGAGATCGAGCTTCAGGTGCTCGACCGAGACCTCCTCGGGGCGCGCGAACGAATGGGGATCCGTCCGCTCCGTCTCGGCTTGGACCGCGGGCGCCGCAGGCGTCTCGGGAACCGCCGGCTGGACGGTGACAGGCGGCGGTGCCGGAGCTGCCGCGCGCGGCGTCGCTGGACGGGGAGCGGTCGAAATCGGCCGCGCGGGTCCGCCGCCGGCGCAGGCGGCGAGGAGGGGGAGGGCGAGGAGGACGGAAAGGCGGAGATGCTTCATCGTGGCTTTGACCTCGGCGGTAGAGAACAGCGGAACGAGCGGGGAAAATCCGGGGCTGCTCGGACGTTGGTGGCCTGCGACCTCACCCTCGGTCCCTCTCCTAAAGGAGAGGGAGGGCCCGGCTGGGGCCGCGTCGCAGTCGTCCCCCTTCTCCGTTAGGAGAAGGGGATAGGGGATGAGGTCGCAGGCCACGGACCTCCCCTGCTACTCTCCCCCTATGGCCGACCTCCTCATCCTAGCCCACGGCGGCACCTGGGACATGCGGTTCCAGATCTCCGCGCTGGCGGCGAGCACGGCGGCAGCGGGGGAGCGGGTGGACGTGGCGCTCTTCTTCGGCGCGCTCGACGCCTGGGTGCGGGGGCGGTGGGACGAGCTCGATCCGGCGCCGCCGGTGACGGCCGAACGGCTGGAATCGCTCGCCATGCCCCCCCTTTCCGAGATGCTCGCCGCCGGCCGCGAGGAGGGGCTGATCCGCTTCTACGCCTGCAGCGCCTCGGCCCGCATGCTCGGGCTGGACACGGCCGCCGTGCAGGCCGCCGTCGACGCCTTCCTGGGCTGGCAGAGCTTCTCGCGGATGATCCGCGACGCCGGTCAGGTGGTGACGCTATGACGACAGTCGAGACGACAGCCGCCGAAATGCCGCGCGTCGCCTTCGTCGGCTCGGGAGTGATGGCCGAGGTCCTGATCCGCGGGCTCCTGGCGCGCGGGCTGACCTCGCCTTCGCGAATCTGGGCTTCCGGGCCTCGACCGGAGCGGGCGGCGGATCTCGCCGGCGCCCACGGCATCCACGCCACGACCTCCAACCTGGAGGCGATCGACGGCGCGGACCTCGTCGTGCTGGCGGTCAAGCCGGCGGCGCTCGCTTCGGTGCTGCGGCAGATTCGCGGCGCGCTGCGCTCCGACCACGTCGTGGTCTCGATCGTGGCCGGAGCGCGGATGGCGGCGATTGGCGAGGCGCTCGGCCGGGCGGCCATCGTCCGCTGCGTCCCCAATCTGCCCTGCCGGATCGGCCGTGGCCTGACGGTTTGGACGGCGACGGCGGAGGTCTCCGCGGCGGCCCGCGAGTCGGTGCGCGGGCTGCTGTCGACCATGGGGCGCGAGGTCTTCTTCGCCGACGAGGCGCAGGTGGATCGCGCCACCGCCGCCTACGGCACCGGTCCGGCGCTGCTCGCCCAGTTCGTCAAGGCTCTGGAGGACGCGGCGGTCTATCTCGGAGAGCCGCGAGGCCTTGCCCGCGAGCTCCTTCTGGAAACCTTTTTGGGCACGGCCGGAATGATGCTCGCCTCCGGTCGCCCGCCCAGCGAGCTGGTCGACGAGGTGGCCTCTCCCGGCGGCCTCACCTCGCGGGCGCTGCACGAGCTGAACGAGGGGCGCTTCCCCGCGGTGCTCCACCGGGCGGTCGAAGCGGCGTACCGCCGCACGCTGGAGATCGGCGATCAGGTCGACGGCTCTTTGAGGAACCTCTCGTCGCCCACCACCGCCGGATCGAGCGAGAAGTCGTAGAGCTCCAGGCCGCCGAAGAGCG
>DASWQX010000033.1:0-13243 GCA_036403495.1 Thermoanaerobaculia bacterium | reverse complement strand
AGCGACGCCCGATGCTCGGTAGATCCCTGGGGTTGCCCGGCCCCATCGAGCGCCGGGGATCAGACGGATGCGCGGGGCTCAGTCGATCCCTGGGGCTGACGGCTCCAAGGAATAACGAAGCGCCGGGGCCGGGGGTGAGGGTTCGGGCGGGCCGAGAGGGATATGATCGCCGGCATGGCCTGGTACAAGGACTGGTTCGGCGAGGAGTATCTGGAGCTGTACTCCCACCGCGACGGTCCCGAGGCCGGGGAGGACGCCGACTTCGTTCAGCGCTTCCTGGGCGGCGATGGGCCGCGGCCGCGGGCGGTGCTCGACCTCGCCTGCGGCGCCGGCCGGCACACGGCGGCGCTGCGGCAGCGGGGGTACCGGACCCTCGGCGTCGACCTGTCGCTGACCCTGCTGGCCCGCATGCGGACGCAGGGGCTGCCGCGGGTAGCGGGGGACATGCGCCGCCTGCCGTTCATGGACGGCTGCTTCGACTGGATCCTCAACTTCTTCACCTCGTTCGGCTACTTCGAGGGGGAGCGGGAGAACTTCCGGGTGCTGGAGGAGATCGTGCGCGTGCTGGCGCCCGGCGGCCGGTTCCTGATCGACCTGATGAACCCCGGTCCGGCGATCGCCAACCTGAAGCCTTGCGACGTCGAGGCGCTCGACGGCGGCGAGGCCCGGATCGAGCGCTGGTACGACGCCGCCAGCCAGCGCATCAACAAGCGCATCACCCTGCACGTGGGGATGGACGAGCCGCGCGCGTTCGTCGAGAGCGTGCGGCTCTATCATCCCGAGGAGGTGACCATCGGCCTGCGCTGGGCGGGCCTCGAGGTCGACGAGCTCTTCGGCAATTTTCAGGGAGACCCTTACGCGCGTGACAGCCAACGCCTCATCCTCCTCGGCCACAAGCCCAACTGACGTCCAGGCCCTCCTGCGGGTCGAGCTCGCCGCGTCGCACCTGCTGGCGCCGCTCCCCGCCGCCTGGCTCGCCGGCCGCGACCGCGACCTCCTGGAGCCGCTGCGCTTCCTGGGCTCGGACGCGCTCCCGCCGCTGCCCACCACCCGGCCCGCCGGGAGCGGCCGGCGCGAGCTGGCGGCGGCCCTCGCCGTGGCCAACCGCGGCTATGGCCACCCGGACGCCGACCGCATGGCCGAGCGCCTCGCCGACCCGGGAGTCCGCGTGGTCGTCTCCGGCCAGCAGCCGGGGCTCCTCGGCGGCCCGCTCTACAGCCTGGCGAAGATCCTGGCGACCGCCCGCTGGGCCGCCGCCCTGGAGGCGGCGGGGGAGCCCGCCGTCGCCGTCTTCTGGGTGGCGACCGAGGACCACGACTGGGCGGAGGTCGCGAACACCGTCGTCCTGGGGTCCGAAGGGCCGCGCGCCTTCGACCTCGGACCGGACCCCGAGCCGCTGACCCCGGTCGGCATGCGCACCCTGGGACCGGGGGTCGAGGGCGTGCTGCGCGGCATCGCCGAGGCGGTGCCCGGCGAGCGCTACGCCGAGTGGCTGCAGACGCTGTCCCGCTGGTACCGGCCGGACGCCCGCTTCGGCGAGGCCTTCTGCCGGCTGATGGCGAACCTGCTCGGCCCTCGATGTCCCCTCCTGCTCGATGCCATGCTGCCGGCCCTGAAGACCGCCGAGCGCCCCTGGCTGCGGCGGCTGGTCGAGCGGCGCGGCCGGCTCGACGAGGAGCTGGCCCGGCGCGACGCGGCGGTCGAGGCGCGCGGCTATCCCCTTCAGGTCAACCCGCAGCCGGGGATGAGCCCGCTCTTCCTCTTCCGCCACGGCGAGCGGCGGCGGATCGTCTGGCGCGGCGAGGACGGCTTCGCGCTGCGCGGCCGGGAGGACGGCAGCGGCACCACGGCGGAGCTGCTGGAGGTGATCGAGGAGAACCCCGGCGTGGTCTCCCCCGGCGTGCTGGCGCGGCCGGCGATCCAGGACGCCGTGCTCGGCACCACGATCCAGGTGGTGGGTCCCGGCGAGCTCTCCTACATGGCGCAGGCCGCGGTCTCCCACGCGGTGCTGGAGGTGGAGCCGACCTTCGTGGCGCTGCGGCCCCAGACCCTGGTGCTGGAGGCCAAGCAGCGCGAGCGGCTGGAGGAGCTGGGGCTGCCGCTCGCCACCCTGCTGGGCGACCGCGGCGGGCTCGACCGCTGGCTCGCCGAGCGCGACGGCGGCGACCTGGTCGGCCCGGCGCGGCAGCGGCTGGAGGCGGCGCTCGCCGAGCTGCGCGGCCCGGCGGTGGCCGCCGATCCGGGGCTGGAGCGGCCGTTCGAGAAGACGCGCGAGCAGATCCTGCGCTCGCTCGACCTGTTCGGCGAGAAGGTGGTGGCCGCCGGAGCGCGCAAAAACGAGGTGGTGAACCGGCGGGCGCAGCAGATCCGCGACGCCTGCGTCCCGCTGGACAAGCTCCAGGAGCGCGTCGTCTCCTCGGCGCACTTCCCAGGCAAGTACGGCCCGGAGCTGATCGAGAGCTACTGGGAGCAGATGCGGCTCGACGCCGCCCATCTCCAGATCATCGTCCCCGGTGCTCCGCCGGCCGAGGAGACTCAGCCATGAAGCTCGACGTGCTGGCGATCGGCGCTCACCCGGACGACGTCGAGCTGGGCTGCGGCGGCACCCTCGCCCTGCTGGCCCGCGCGGGGCGGAAGGTGGGAATCCTGCACCTGACCCGCGGCGAGATGGGGACGCGGGGGACGGCCGAGGAGCGCCACGCCGAGGCCGAGGCGGCGGCGCGGGCGCTGGGCGCCTCCGAGCTCGGCTTCCTCGACTGCGGCGACGGCGGCCTGCGCACCGGGCCGGCCGAGGAGGACACCCTGATCGCCAGGCTCCGCGAGTGGTCTCCCGACCTCGTGCTGGGCCCCACACCGCACGACCGCCACCCGGACCACGGGCGGGCGCACCAGCTCGTGGAGGCGGCCTGCTTCTATGCCGGCCTGCGCAACCGGGCGCCCCAGGCGGGAGCGCCGCACCGGCCGGCCGCCGTCTTCTCCTACATGCAGCACGACATCTTCCAGCCCACGTTCGTCGTCGACGTCACCGCGGTCTGGGAGGCCAAGGTGGAATCGCTGCGCGCCTACCGCAGCCAGCTCCACGGCGGCGCACCCACCGGGGCGGCGCCGGGCGGGCCGGTCACCAAGGTTTCGACGCCGGAGTTCTGGCTCTCCGTCGAGGGGCGGGCCCGGCACTTCGGCGAGCCGATCGGCGCGGCGCTGGCCGAGCCGTTCTGGAGCCGGGTGCCGCTGGCGGTGGCGGACCCCATGGCGATCCTGCCGGGAGGTGTGCGGTGAGGATCGGCATCAGTTGCTACCCCACCTACGGCGGCTCGGGGATCGTCGCCACCGAGCTCGCCATGGCGCTCGCCGAGGGGGGGGACGAGGTCCACGTGATCAGCTACGCCCTCCCCTCGCGGCTGTCGTTCATCAACCCGCGGATCTTCTTCCACGAGGTGGTGACCCCCACCTATCCGCTGTTCGACAACTACCCCCCCTACTCGCTGGCGCTTTCGACCAAGATGGTCGAGGTGGCCCGCCACGCGCCGCTCGACGTGCTGCACGTCCACTACGCCATCCCGAACGCCGTCTCGGCGGTGCTCGCCCGGCAGATCGTCGAGCCGCAGCCGCTGCCGGTGGTGACCACCCTCCACGGCACCGACGTCACCCTGGTGGGCAACGATCCCAACTACCTGGAGACCACCCGCTGGGGGATCGTCCACAGCGACGCGGTGACGGCGGTCTCCGAGTCGCTGCGCCGCACCACGGTCGAGCAGCTCGGCGTCCACAGCGAGATCGAGGTGGTGCCCAACTTCATCGATCCCGCCCGTTTCGAGGCGGCCCGCGCCGGCCAGGGGGCGCGGCGCTGGGCGAAGCCGGGGGAGCGGATCCTGGTCCACATCTCGAACTTCCGGCCGGTCAAGCGGGTGCTCGACGTCATCGGCATCTTCCAGCGCGTGCAGCAGCGGGTGCCCAGCCGGCTGATCCTGGTCGGCGACGGCCCGGAGCGCGGCAAGGTCGAGCAGTACTGCCGCGAGCACCACATCTGCGGCTCGATCAGCTTCATCGGCAGCTTCCCGCTGGTCGAGGAGGTGCTGGTGGGGGCGGACCTCTTCCTGCTCCCCTCGGAGAGCGAGTCGTTCGGCCTCTCGGCGCTCGAAGCCATGGCCTGCGAGGTGCCGGTGGTGGCGAGCAACGCCGGCGGCCTGCCCGAGGTGGTGGTCGACGGCGAGACCGGCTTCCTCTGCCCCGTGGGGGATGTCGAGGGGATGGCGGCGGCTGCGATGCGGCTGCTCTCCGACGACGGCCTCCACCGCCGGTTCGCCGCGGCCTCCCGCCGCCGGGCGGTCGAGGGGTTCAGCCAGGATGGAGTGGTGCGGCACTACCGGTCGATCTACCAGCGGCTGACCGGCCTACCGTGACCGGCTGAGGACGATCGACGGGATGCCTGCTTACCGGGCGCCGCTCGCCGAATCCCGCGCCGAGATCCGCGAGAAGGGCTCGGTCTTCCTGGCGGCGGTCGGTCCGGCGGCCGACGAGGCGGCGGCGAAGGCCTGCCTGCTCCGTCTGGAGAAGGAGTTCCCGGACGCTACCCACCACTGCTGGGCCTGGCGCCTGGGCTCGCCGCCGCGCGAGCGCGGCGCGGACGCCGGGGAGCCGACCGGCACCGCCGGCGCGCCGATCCTCCAGGTGCTGTGCGGCGCGGGGCTCTCGGACGTGATGGCCGTGGTGGTGCGCTGGTACGGCGGCACCAAGCTCGGCAAGGGGGGGCTGGCCCGCGCCTACGCCGGCGCGGCCCGCGAGGCGCTCCAGGGCCTGCCCACCATCGCCCGGGTGCCGACGGTGCGGCTGGCCGTCGAGGTCCCCTATGAGAAGGTCGGGGCGGTCAAGCGCCTCCTCCGTCCGCCCGAGATCGAGCTGGAAGGGGAGGAGTACGGCGCCGCGGCGCGCCTGGCGCTGGCGGTCCACGAAGAGCGGGAGGCCGCCCTGCGGGAAGCTCTGGCGGAGCTGGGCATCGCGCCACGATGAAACTCAAGCATTCACGGAGGTTTTGTCCCGTCGTAACATTCTTGTCGGGCGGACCGCCCTTGTATAGACTGCCGTCTAAAAGGTCGAGTCTGTTTCCCTTGAAAGGAGAGCTCCGCGATGAGTGACCCCAACGTTCCGCCGCCGCCCTCGTATACGCCGCCGCCTCCTTCCTATACGCCGCCCCCCCCGCCGCCGCCGATGGGGACGCCGCCCGGCGCGGCCAGCCCGAACCGCGGGATCATGCTCGTCCTCTCGTACCTCTGGCTGCTCGCCCTCATCCCGTTCGTCGTGGAGAAGAACGACCCCGAGGTGCAATGGCACGCCAAGCATGGCCTGGTGCTCACCGTCGCCGAGTTCCTGCTCTGGATCGTGGTCGGCATCGTCACCCACATCATCCCGTTCGCCGGCTGTGTGCTCTGGCTGCTCTGGCCCCTGACCCTGATCTTCCGCATCTTCCTGATCATCCAGGCCAACAACGACAAGCGCGTGTTGATCCCGGGCATCAGCCAGTACGCCGACCAGTTCTAGGGGCCACGATGAGCGTCGCCAGCCTCCCGCCGCCCCCTCCGCCGCCGCAGTCCGCCAGCAGCCAGGCGGTCACCGCGTTCGTGCTCGGGCTCCTCGGTCTCACCTGCTGTCCGCTGATGGGACCGGTCGCCTGGTTCCTGGGCAAGCAGGAGACCGCGGCGATCGCCGCGGGGAGATCGCCGGCTGCCGGCGAAGGGATCGCCAAGGCCGGCTTCATCCTGGGCATCCTCGGCTCGATCTACCTGGCGGGATTCATGCTCTGGGTGTTCTTCCTGGGAGGCATGGCGTTCTTCTCGGCGATGCTCAACCACTAGGTCCCGGCATGGAGGATCGGCGGGACGCCCGGCTCTGGTTGCTCGCGGGCTTCGCGGGATTGGCCGGTCTCGCCCTCCTCCACGTCTGGACCCCCTCGAACGATCCGGCGGCGGCAATCTGCCTCTCCCGCCGCCTGCTCCACCTCCCCTGCCCCGGCTGCGGCCTCACCCGCGCCTTCGCCCACCTCGCCAAGGGCGAGTGGCTCGCCGCCCTGGTCGCCCATCCGTTGGCGCCGGTGCTCGCCCTGGAGGCGCTCCTCGGCTGGCTCGCCTGGGGGGGCGCGCTCGCCGCCCGCCGGCCCTTCCGCCTGCCAGCCGGCGTCGACACGCTGGCCCTCGGCCACGCCGCCGTGCTCGTGGCGCTCTGGCTGGGCCGCGCCGCCACCGGCACACTCCCCTGGTAGGACCGCGCTAAGCTGTCGCCGATGAACGAAGTCCGCCGCCGCCGGCTGAAGATCGGAATCGTCTCGCTCTGCATCCTGCTCCCGCTGGGGATCGACCTGGCGCGCCCCCCCGGCGACCAGATCTCGGCCCGCTGCCTGCTCGGCGCCATCCACCTCTACCAGGCGACGCTCTCGCCGCGGATGGGGAGCCTGGGGGTCCACTGCCGCTTCAAGCCCACCTGCAGCCACTACGGCGAGGGGGCGATCCGCAAGTACGGCGCCTGGACGGGGAGCTGGAAGACGCTCTGGCGGATCGCCCGCTGCGGCCCCTGGACGCCGGCCGGAACTTTCGATCCGCCTTGAGCCCGGCCACCGTTTGACGTACTCTCGCCGGGCCCTGAACGGAGACGCCATGGACCCCGACAGAATCGACTACTCGACCGTTCTCCAGGAGGCCCTGCGCGACGCCGTGCGGCGGGTGCTGGAGCAGGTCGCCGAGCACGGGATGCCCGGTGAGCACCACTTCTACATCGGGTTCCGCACCGACTTCCCCGGCGTCGAGGCCCCCCGCTTCCTGCGCGAGCAGTACCCGGACGAGGTGACGATCATCCTCCAGCACCAGTTCTGGGGTCTGGAGGTGACCGCCGAGGACTTTTCGGTGCTGCTCAGCTTTGGCGGCGCGCGCCAGCGGGTGACCGTCCCCTTCGCCGCCCTGACCGCCTTCGCCGACCCCTCGGCCGACTTCGGCCTCCGCTTCGACGGGGCGGGCGCCGAGAGCGCGGAGGTCCCGGATACCGCCGCCGAGCCGGCGGCGGAGAAGCCCGCCGCCGGACCCTCGCGGGTGGGCGACGTCATCCGCTTCGACCCCAAGCGGCGGCGCTAAAAGCCCCCGGAATCCTCGCGAAGCTGCAACCGGCTCCGGATTCCTGCGTAGTGAGCAGGAACGACAGGAGAACCGCATGCGCTTTTCAAGATCCTCGAAGCTCGCCCTGCTGACCCTCGCCCTCGCCGGCCTGCCCCTCGCCGCCTCCGCCAAGCCGGCTCCGAAGCCCGTTCATTCCAGCCTCAAGCCCTGCAAGGTGCCCGGCGAGAAGGGGGAGGTGGACGCTCTCTGCGGCGTTCACGAGGCCTGGGAGAACCGCGCGGCGAAATCGGGACGCAGGATCGGATTGAAGGTCGTCGTCCTCCCCGCGCTCGGCGCGCACCCTAAGCCGGACCCCCTCTTCTTCTTCGGCGGCGGTCCGGGAGAGGCGATCGCCTCGGAGGGAGGGTTCCTCGCGGACAACCCGCTGCGCCAGGAGCGCGACCTGGTGTTCGTCAACCAGCGCGGCACCGCGGAGCCGGACAAGCTGGCCTGCGAGCTCGGCGGCCACGAGGACGACCTCCAGAGCTACCTGGGCGAGATGTTCCCCGTCGCCGCCGTCCGCGAGTGCCGCGAGCGGCTGGCGAAGTCGTACGACCTGACGCTCTACACCACCGACCTCGCCATCGACGACTTCGACGAGGTGCGCTCCTGGCTGGGCTACGGCAGGATCAACGTCTTCGGGGGCTCCTACGGCACGCGGGCGGCGCAAGTCTACGCGCGCCGCCATCCGCGGTCGGTGCGCACGGTCACCCTCGTCGGCGCCGTGCCGATGGACGAGACGCTCCCCATCACCCACGCCGCCGCCGGCCAGCGCTCGCTCGACCTCCTCACCGGTTGGTGCGAGAAGGACGCCGCCTGCAACGCCAAGTTCCCGGAATTCAGGAAGGAATTCCTGGCCGTGATGGACCGCCTGCGGAGCGAGCCGGTGACGGTCGAGGTCCAGCACCCGCGGACCCACAAACCCGTGCAGGTGAAGATCGCCTGGAACGTCGTCGCCGACGGTGTCCGCTGGGCGCTCTACAGCCCGCAGACGAGCGCCCATCTGCCGCTGATGATCCACCGGGCGGCGGCCGGCGATTTCGCGCCGCTCGCGCAGGCCAGCGTCAATTCGCGCCTCGGCGCCATCGACGGCCTCACCATGGGGCTCTTCTTCTCGGTCACCTGCGCCGAGGACATCCCGTTCATCGACCCCGCCCAAGTGCCGGCGCGCACCGCCAACACCTTCCTCGGCGACTACCGGGTGAAGCAGCAGACGGCCGCCTGCACCGTCTGGCCCCAGGCGAAGATCGCGCCCAGCCACCGCGAGCCGGTCCACACCGACCTCCCCTTCCTGGTGATCAACGGCGAGCGCGACCCGGTGACACCTCCCGAGTTCGGCCGGCGGGTGACGCAAGCGATGACCCGCGCGGTCCGCATCGAGGTCCCCTGGGGAACGCACGGCAGCGACGATCCCTGCACGGACAGGATCCAGCAGGCCTTCGTCGAAAAAGGATCGGGGGAGGGGCTCGATTTCTCCTGCGTGAGCAAGATCCAGATGACGCCCTTCGTGCTGGAGCCGCCGCAGGAGAAGACGGGCGGGTAGGCACTGTTAAGATGCCTTCATGGCGACTCAAACGGGCGGGGGTGGACGCCAGACGGCCCTGATTACGGGAGCGTCGGGCGGGATCGGGCTGGAGCTGGCGCGGCTCTTCGCGGCCGGCGGGTACGACCTGGTGCTGGTGGCGCGCGGCGCGGCCAGGCTGGAGGAGCTGGCGATCGAGCTGCGCCGCCAGGGCGCCGCCGTCCGGGTCCTCGCGAAGGACCTGGCCGATCCGGAGTCGCCGGAGGAGGTCTGCCGGGAGCTCGACAGCGCGGGGGTCGCGGTCGACGTGCTGGTCAACAACGCGGGCTTCGCCACCTTCGGGCCGTTCGCCGAAATCCCGCTCGGCCGTGAGCTGGAGGAGCTCCAGCTCAACATCGTTACCCTCACCCACCTCACCAAGAAGCTCCTGCCCGGCATGCTCGTCCGCCGGCGGGGCGGCATCCTCAACCTGGGCAGCACGGCCGCCTTCCAGCCGGGGCCGCTGATGGCGGTCTACTACGCCACCAAGGCCTACGTGGTCTCTTTCTCCGAGGCGCTCGCCGAGGAGCTGCGCGGCACCGGCGTCACCGTCACCGCACTCTGCCCGGGGCCGACGGAGACCGGCTTCCAGCGGCGGGCCGGCATGGAGACCTCGAAGCTCTTCTCGGGACTGCTCCAGGTGGCGGACGCCCCCTCGGTCGCGCGCGCCGGCTACGAGGGGTTCCGGGCCGGGAAGCGGATCGTCATCCCCGGCCTGCTGAACCGGGTGGGCGTGCAGTCGATCCGCGTCTCGCCGCGCGCCCTGGCCACCCGGCTCGTCAAGAAGATGCAGGAACGCCGGCGCTGAACCCGGCGCGCTCCTGCTAGACTCTCGCCGCTGTTTTCAATCCAACTGCAAGGGGGGTGCTGCATGTACCACAAGCTCTCGACGTCCCTGCTCGCCGAGTTCATCGGCACCTTCGCGCTGATCTTCATCGGCGCCGGGGCCGGAGCGCTCGGCATCGGCGGGCTGGTCGGGGTCGCCCTGGCCCACGGCCTGGTCGTCCTGGCCTTCGCGTATGCCTACGGCCACATCTCGGGCACGCACATCAACCCGGCGGTGACGCTGGGGGTCTGGGCGGCCGGCAAGATCGACGGCGCGCGCGCCGGCTCCTACATCGTCTTCCAGATCGTGGGGGGCATCGTCGGCGCGCTTGCGCTCCGCTGGGTGCTCGGCGGCACGGAGACCGGCCTCGGCGGGACCCATCTCGCCCAGGGCTTGAGCGCCGGCGGCGCGACGATCAACATCACGCCGCTCGTCGGCATGGTGCTCGAGGCGATCCTCACCTTCTTCCTGGTGAACTCGGTGATGAACGCGGGCATCAGCGGCAAGGCGACGATCCCCGGCGGCCTGGCGATCGGCCTGACGCTGACCTTCGCCATCCTGATGGGCGGCCCGCTCACCGGCGCCAGCCTCAACCCGGCCCGCAGCATCGGCCCGGCGGTCGCCACCGGCAACTTCAACGACCTCTGGGTCTACCTCGTGGGTCCGGCGCTCGGCGGCGTCGTGGCAGGTCTGATGTACAAGTACGTCTTCGAGGAGCGGGAGTTGGCCCGGCCACGGAAGAAGTAGAAAGAGTCGAGCGCTGGCCTCAAAACGGGGCTGCTGGTGGGCGGCCCCGTTTCAACTGGTACACTGAGGCCGAGGTGAACATGGGCAATCTGGCACTCACAACGGAACCGATCCCCCTCCATACGGACCAAGGCGGAGTGGTCCGCGTCGGTGGCACACGCGTCACTTTGGATTCGGTGATCTACGCTTTTCGGGAAGGCTCGACGGCTGAGCAGATCCTCGAACAGTATCCGAGCTTGCGGCTGGCGGATGTCTATGCCGTGATCAGCTACTACCTCCGGCACGGCGAAGAAGTGGACGCCTACGTCGAAGAGCAGAGGCGGCAAGCCGAAGAAGTCCGTCGGCAGGACGAAGCCAGATTCGATCGCTCGGGAATCCGCGAGCGCCTCCTGGCGCGCCGCAAGTAAATCCCACCGGAGGCAGGTTGCGGAGCCTCACTCCTCAGGCTTCGGCAGCACGTCCGGCCACCACCCTCCGGGGACGTTCACCGGCCAGTGGCAGGTCTGCTGGATGTGGAGCTCGCGGAACATCGGGCTGTCATAGGCCAGCCTGAAGCCGAAGCCATCGGCGCCGTTGTGGCCGCTGCAACGGTACTGCGAGCCGCCGAGGGCCATGGCGATCAGGAGGGCGATCTCCACCACGGCATAGACCAGGGTCACCGTCGCCATCCGCGGGGCCAGCCGCGAGCGGCCCAGCGCGCCCGTCCAGAGGATCACCGGCAGGATGCCGGCGTGGAGCAGGACCAGGACCTGCCACGACATGATCGTGGTCGGCGAAATCCCGAAGACGATCGCCGCGGCGACGAAGCAGACCCGCGCATATCCCTTGAGCCACGACCGGGCGGAGCGGCCGGGGGGGAGCCGCTGCCGCAACATCCGCCCGCCCCGGCGCCAGAGGCGAAAGTTGGCGAGCAGGGGGATGGCGACCGTGGCGGAGAGCACGATCGTGGAGAGCATCCGCAGACCGGGTCCCAGCCAGCGGTCGGAGCCGAGGAGGTCCGAGAAGTCGAAGGCGTCCATCCGTCCCGAGACCGCCAGCGAGGCGTTGCGCATCCAGTAGAGCAGGCCGCGGAGAAGTGGGAAGACCAGGAGCAGGCCCCGTCCGGGAAACCCCTTGCTGGCTTCGGTGACGAGGGCGGGATGGGCCGTGACCTCGATCGCCCAGGGGGCGAGAGGGATCGCGGCGATGAGGCCGCCGAGGATGGCCCCCGGCCAGTGCACCCGGAAATAGCGGCGCCACGCGAGCAGGACCGAGGCCACGACCAGGAGCAGGCAGGAGGCGTGGATCTGGAGGGCGAGGCCGAGACCGGCCACGTGCAGAAAGGAAGGCCAGAACCGGGCGCGCTGGCGCTGCGCCAGGGCGCTCCACAGGTGGACCACGCCGAACAGATAGAGGTAGTTCGGGTTCCAGAGGAACGAGGCGTAGTAGAGCTGCCAGGGGTTCAGCCAGTAGAGCAGCGCCAGCAGCACCCGCTCGTAGGGAGTCAGGATGCGTTTGAGCGTGCCGTCCAGGAGCAGGTAGGCGGCTACGTGGAAGGCGAGGACGAGGGCGCTCGCCGCCCGGTGGTCACGCCAGAGGAAGAGCGGCAGGGCCACCAGCAGGCTGGTGATCGCGCCGGGCGCCTTGCCCCCCGTGGACATCGGGTTGCCGTAGGCGATCCACCGCCCCTTGGCCGCCAGGAGCCAGCCGCGCGCCAGGAGGTCGAGCTGATCGCCCCCCACCTGACTGCGGGCGAGCATCCCGACGGCGATCAGCAGCCCGACGGCGAAGAGCGCCCAGACGATCCGCGACGCCGCGTCCGGCGTGAGCCGCGAAGGGTGGGCCGCGATCATGGGCCTGGGCCTCCGGCAAGCTCCAGGAGCCCGAAGCGGGCCGGTTTGTGGAAGTCGGCGGGATCGGTCCAGGTCGGTGACCAGCCGCTGAATTCGGGCTCGCCGTCGCGGGGTCGCTCGATGCGATAGAAGTTCGCCCGCCAGATCCGCGGCGGGTCGCCCGCCGGCAACAGCTCTCGCCAGGGGATCGCGAGCCAGGCCCACCAGTCCTGCCGGAGATCCCCGGCCCCCGCCCCCCAGCGCAGACCGGGGCAGTCCCAGAACGGATCGCCGGTCATGTCCGCCCGCCGCGAGGTGGGGTTGTGGATGGTGGCGTCGAACAGGGTCCCGAGGGGGCTCACCTCGAAATCGAAGTAGCGGACCGGGTCCTCACCGCCGGGAGCCAGGAAGACCTCGACCGCCTCCTCCTGATAGATCGGATCGTTCCGCCGCCGGTAGGTCCCCCACGCGTCGCGGTCCTCGCAGTCGAAGCGGACATGGAGCGCCAGATCGTCCCAGCAGAGGCGGCCGCGGGTCTGCTGCGCGGCCGGACCGCTGCCGTCGGCGAGTTGAAAGGGTGGCAGGGAAGGGATCTCGTCCCAGCTCCAGGCGCCGGGATCCGCGGGGTTCCAGGAATCCGGGCGGCGGAGGACGGAGTGGGAAAGGATCATGAGCCGGCGAAAGTATACTCAGCCCTCATGTCCAGCAGCTTCGTGGTCTACATCGACGAGTCGGGAGACGAAGGTTTCTCGTTCGGGGTCGGCTGCTCGGAGTGGTTCGTGCTCTCGGGAGATCTCACGCGCCTCGTTGCGGGTCGTAACTCTTCTGGTGCACAAATTCTCGATGCCGGACAAGGAGCTCTTCCGGCGGAGCAGCCGCCTCTATGTCCATTCGGTTTTCGATCTTCTGGAACGAGTCAACCTGCTCTGCCACGAGGCAAGACCAAGACAGGGCGATGGTACGGCCGAGGTGGTTTTCTCCAACCGCTCAGGGATGAATTACGACGATCTGATCGAGTCGATCCGTACCGCGCCCTTCGAGGGGAGCTCGGTTCGTCACGATCAAATCTACTCCTACACTTCAGGGCGAAGAATGGGCCTCCAGATCGCGGACGCCGTGGCCAGCGGATTCTTTAAGGCCGTTGAGCCGACGGAGTACGGCC
>DASWQX010000032.1:0-3754 GCA_036403495.1 Thermoanaerobaculia bacterium | reverse complement strand
GATTTGTGACCCTACGGGTGCTGCGATGACGACCGTTCAGGAACTGAGTGTCCTCCACCGCCGCTATGCCGACACCTCGCACCGTTTCCGGGCGAGCTGGACCTTCCACCAGTTCCTCCAGAGCCTGGGCAAGACGCTGCTCCAGCGGGTGGAAGATCCCCACTCGGCGGAGTTCCAGGACCTCTACACCGGGCTGAAGGACGTCTCCCAGAGCCTCAACGCCTCCGAGAGCGAACGCATCCGCCACCGGCTCGAAGCCATCGACCGCCGGCTGACGGAGCTCATCGGCCTGCTCAGCGAGGAGGATACCAAAGTCACCCCCGACTTGCTCCGCCAGTTCTTCCGGAGGGTGAAGAATTACGACGAGAAGATCCTTACCCAGCTCGTCCGGTTCTATCTCTACGCTCACGTCTCCGGGCCCTGGCCCACGGAACGGCTGGACAAGATCGACTTCCTGCTCGCCCGGCTGAGCGAGGAGGTGGACGACCGCTCGGGAGAGCTGGTGCTGCGCGACCACCGCCGGCTGACCGAGATCTTCCAGGGGATCTGGGCCCAGCTCGGCGAGTCCCCCCCGGGCGACCAGCTCATCGAGGAGAGCCGGTCGGCGATCGACGGCCTGCGCCACGAGATGGGCGGGGTCGAGAGCCTCGACGCGCTCAACGAGAGCGCGCTGATCCGCCGCTACCGCGAGACCAAGCACGGGCTGGGGCGCTACTACTTCTACCCCGAGCTGCTGCTCCCCATCCAGGAGACCAACCTGGTGTTCAAGAGCCGCATCCAGAAGCTCTACCGCCAGGAGGAGCAGCGGATCGTGGCCGAGTACCAGCGCGTCTTCGAGCTCGAGCGCGAGGTCCCCTTCGACACCAACCTCGACCGCGAGCTGGGCGCCTTCCGCGAGGAGATCGAGCGTTTCGAGAAGCAGCTCCAGAAAGAGGAGTTCCGCCTCGGCGACATCGCCCAGATCCGCCAGAAGGTGCGCGACCTGCTGCCGCGCCTGAACGCCGGCCGCGCCGCCACCGGCGACCGCCCGAGCGTCTCCCGGATGGGGCAGGACACCGGCGAATACACCCTCTCGCAGGCCGCCGGCGCCGCCGGCGCGCCGATGTCGAGCCACGAGGAGCTGCTGGGGGACTACTACCGCCGGCTGGTCGACACCCTGCGCGACGTCAATCCCCCCGACCTCCCCCCGGAGCGCGTCGTCCTCCGCCCCGAGGTGTTCTCCCTCCGCCTGGAGCCGCGCGAGGTCGAGGCCTACCGCCGGGTCTTCGGCAAGGCGGAGGCCGACCGCGAGCTCGAGCAGTTCCTGCTCGAATCGGCCGCCCTGCGCATCCGCATCAACGAGGAGGCGCACGACATCGGCAGCCTGCTCGACGAGACCTCGGTGACCGGCGACGCGGTCGTCTTCGCCCGCGCCCGCCTGACCTGCCGCTCGGCCGACTCCTACCTCTGGCGCTTCAACCACGTGCTGCAGGACCTGATGATGGCCGGCAACATGTCCGAGTGCCGGCAGGTCCAGCTCCTGCGCATGCGCCTGATGCGGGACTACTCCGGGCTCTGGCTCCTGGCCTTCAAGCCGCTCTACAAGCGGCTGCCGTCCGGCACCCTGGCTTGAGCGCGGTCCGGAATGGAACGGGAGCGCTCGGAACCCGTCGATTGAGGTCCACCGGGCTCTCGGAAGTCCTACAGAATCCGGTTTTCAGGCTCGCCCGTCCCCGAATCTCCAGGATTGTCCCCGAATATCCAGAAATGTCCCCGAATATCCAGGATTGTCCCCGAATATCCCAAAATGTCCCGGAATATCCAGGATTGTCCCCAAATTTCCCAAAATGTCCCGAAATGTCCAAAGACGGGGCACTCTCCGGCTGGCAATCCATGCAGGGCTCTACCCTTCCATCAGCGAGAGCTGCCAGTAGCCGACGTCCACCCACCGCCCGCACTTCCAGCCCACGCGCTCGAAGTGGGCGACCTTCCGGAAGCCGAGCTTCTCGTGCAGCCGGACGCTGGCGTCGTTCGGCAGCGCGACGCCGCCGATGACGGTGCGCAGCGGCCGGGTGCGGAGCGCGGCCAGCAGCTCCCCGTACAGCTTTGAGCCGTGGCCCTTTCCGCCGGCCGTCACCTCCAGGTAGATCGAGCTCTCCACGGCGAAGCGGTACCCCGAACGCTCCTTCCAGGGGGTGGCGTAGGCGTAGCCGATCAGAGCGCCGCCGTCTTCGAGGACCAGCCAGGGCAATCCCGCCGAGACGATTTTCGCGATCCGCCCCGCCATCTCCTCCGGCGCCACAGCCTCCTCCTCGAAGGTGACCACCGTCTGAAGCACATAGTGGTTATAGACGCGGCAGATCGCCTCGGCGTCCACGGGGCGGACAGGTCGGATCATGGCGTCCGATTCTAGGACGGTCCGGGTCTGGAACCCAGAGGAGCTCCTGGTTTAGGCTTACGAGGTTTCAGGATTCCCCTGAGGCAGGTCCGTCAGGAGGCTCGCATGCCGAAAGCGTTTCGCAAGCTCTGTCTGCTCTCCGTCATGGCCTCGGCCGTCGTCCTCGCCGTGCTTTCCGCGCCCCGCAATGCCGAAGCCACTCAGGCTTGCCTCATCAAGTACCGTCAGTGCCCCGAACCGTTCATCGGTTGCTGCTGCGGAACGAGGGTGACTTGCGTCGGGTCCATCGCCGCGTGCCAGAGCTTTTGCAGCTAACCTAACCTTGCGGCGAAAGGGTATGACCATGAAACCAGCTCGTACGTGTCCGAATTGTGACGGTACAAACCTCTATGTCAGCAGCCATAAGGTCGGCTCTTACCTCCCCGGCTTGAATAAGTTGGGGGCCCGGTCGAGGGTCCGCGTGGTTGTCTGTATTGACTGTGGTCTGATGCGCTACTTTACCGACTCTGACGTTACCAGTCAGATTCCGGAATCAAAGGACTGGCTGCGGTTGGTTGTGAGCCAGCCGAACAAGCCAGGGTAAACTCATATGACGGCCAAGCTCCAAAGTCTCATCGGCCTCGCAGGATGGATCGGTCTGATGGCTCTTTCCGGCTGCGCGAGCGTGGGCTCATTCCACATTAGTGCGGACCAATTGGATCAGCGACAGATCACCTATGGTTTATTCGAACCGGAAGGGTCCATCTTTCGCATTCAGGGAATCTATCGGGGAGGCTTCGAGATTTCGAAGCTGGCGATCGCCTATGACGGTCCCCTTGACGATCTGGAGAGTTATTATTTTGAGGATTTTTGCGTCAACGTCAGCCAGGCTTGCTGGAAGAGCCTGGATCGGGCGACGCGGGCCCAGGGGCGTTTTCGAGATAGTTTCGACAACTTCGGGCTGGTCGACGCGATCGTCCTCTATGACGGTCCCAATCAGAGCGACTGCCCATTCGGCAGCGTGACGATCACCAACCTGGTGAGCGCTAGCAGCATCCCGGCGACGGCAGCCTTCGGAACGCCTCTGCACGTGGACATCCGCCATGGCGGGGACGACGGGCTGACCTTGAGATTTGCCGATGCGCTGAAAGCGGCCTTTCATGACGCAGAGCTTTTGACGCTGATTGGCGAGAGGAAATTCGGAACATGGGTCGTGACCATTCCTACGCATGTGGGGTGGACCCAAATCGGTGATCGCACCCGGATGAGCTACCGGGTCGAGCTGACTGAAACCGGCTCGCGGCGCGTCACCGAAAAGAGTGGGCTTTGTTGGGACGATGATCTCGTGGGTTGCGCGAAGCGGCTTGCCAAGGAGATCGAGACCGCCGCGACGAGTCG
>DASWQX010000031.1:0-15004 GCA_036403495.1 Thermoanaerobaculia bacterium | reverse complement strand
GGCCAGCAGCGATATCAAGCACACCTGGGCCCAGGGGAGCATCAGCGGCGCCTTCCGCTTCCTGTGGGGCGGCGGCGGCAGCAGCTATGACAGCGTCAACCAGAAGTTCGGCAGCAGCGACGTCAATATCAGCGTGAGCTTCAAGCACGTCCTCGCGTTCACGGCGGGACCGCTGCAGACGCCCACCTTCGTCGGCGACAAGACCTATCCCGGCTGGTTCAGCTCCGCCGCGCTCAACTACGGCTATCAGAACAAGGGCAACGACGTGTGGCCGGTCGACGGCGCGGCGTCCTGGAACTCGACGTTCGGCGACAACGGCAACCTCAAGCGTTTCGCCACCAACCTCTTCGTCGCCGACGAGATGACGATGACCATGTCGTCGTCCGTCGCCTTCAGCACCTCGGAGCGCGAGCAGATCCTCGCGCAGGCGAGCGGCGGCTTCTGGCCCTTCTTCAAGGCCAGCGCCTCGGGCGGATACACCAGCACCGTGACGTTCGACGACCAGGGCAAAATGGTTGCCACGTCCACCAGCCCGGCCGGCAGCCCCATCATCCTCGGCGCGAACGTGCTGCCGATCAGCGATATTTTCGGTTGATCGCGGCTCGTCCGCGGCGGCAGAGGCCCCGGGACCGCGCGCGCGGTCCCGGGGCCTCTTCTTTCGAACCGGTAAGGAGCCAGCGATGTCCGATCCGTCCGCCGATCTCTACCAGGCCTGGTACGACGCCGTCGTCAAAGTCTTCGGCCTCTCTCCGCTCACGTTTCTGATGGCGCGCTCGCTGATCCCGCTGGGCAGCACGTCGCGCGACCTGTGGGATTTCTTCGATTCAATCCCGATCGCCAGCGACGGCCATTATTATGAGCTCCACGCTTTCAATCGTTTTTCGGAAGGGTACGGCGTGGTGGTCAACCTGGTGATCCCGCAGTCCGGCACGACCTGGCGCAACGCGGTCGGCGATCATTACGGCGACTGGGTGAAATACCTCGCCTCCTCCCCCACCATCCCGCCCGGCGGCATGCTCGAGCTGTTCACGGTCTGGGCGGAGAAGAACATCCCGGATCCCGAGCGGGCGCAGGCCGCGATCACCGCCTATCAGCAGGTCCTCAACGGCGTCATTCCCGTGGCGCAGGACCGGTTCATCGGCGCCGGCGGTGTCTACGCGTTCTCGCGGTCGATCGACGAGGCGCGGAGCCGGGTGAGCAGCGGTCCGAAATATGAGTTCTCTTTCTCGTCTTCCTCCAACGCGCCCCCGCGGCCGGCCGCCGGCCCGAGGCTGAGGCTGGCCAGGCTCGGCGGCGAGATGGGCGGTTTCGCGGAGTCCGCGCTGGCGAAGATCGCGGCGAGCCACGTCGAGGGGAGGGCCCGCTTCGATCATCAGGCCCGGTTCAAGGCCGTCCCGCTGACCTCTCCCGAGATCGTGGGCGGCAAGCCGTACCCGGGCTGGTTCAGCGCCGGCGCGCTGCGCTACGCCTATGAGACGAAGGACGGCACCGTGTGGCCGGCCGGCATGAAGCCGACCTGGGAACAGACGTTCGGCCCCACCGGGAACCTGCAACGGGTCGCCACCGAGCTGGTCCTGGTCGACGGCGTGAACGTGGAGCTCGAAGCCGAGACCGACCTCAGCGCCGGCGAGCTGGCCGCCTTGCAAGAGGCTGCCGCGGCCGGCATCACGCCGCTGTTCGGCATCGCCTCACCCGCCGAGATGCAGATGGCCGGCTTCCGTGCCGTGGCGGCGGCGCCGCTGCGCCTTTCGATCTCGGCGGAGGGCTCGACGATCAAGATTCGTATCGAATCGCCGCTCGGCAACGCCATGCTGTTCGGGGTCGTCGCGACCCCGCCCGTCGGCTAGAACGTCAGCCCGCGGTCGTCATCCCTCCCATCTCCTCGAGCACGATGCCGGTGATGTAGGAGGAATCGGCGTCGCTCGCCAGGAAGACGTAGGCCGGGGCGATCTCCTCCGGCTGGGCGGCGCGCTTCATCGGCTGCTTGGCGCCGAACTTCTCGACCTCTTCCGGACTCTGTCCTTGGTCGGCGAGGTTCAACGGCGTCCACACAGGGCCCGGGGCCACCGCGTTGACTCGGATGCCCTTCGGGATCAGCTCCTGTGCCATGGTCTTGGTGAAGGCGTTGATGGCGCCCTTGGTGGCCGAGTAGTCCGGCAGTTGCTTGGCGCCCAGGAGACCGGTCTCGGAGCTGGTGGCAATGATCGCGCTTCCCGGCCGCATGTGCTTCAGGGCGGCCCTGGTGAGATGGAAGTAGGCGTCGATATTGGTGCTGAAGGTGCGGCGCCACTCCTCCTCGGTGACCTCGTCGAGGCTCTTCTTGCGGTTCTGCCAGCCGGCGTTGGAGACCAGGATGTCCAGCCGGCCCAACTCGCGCGCGGTCCGCTCGACGGCCTCGCGGCAGAACTTCGGATCGGTCAGGTCGCCGGGGAGGTCCAGGCAGCGCCGCCCCTCCTCTTCGATGGCCTTGCGGGTCTCGTCCGCGTCCTGCTGTTCCGCCGGCAGGTGCACGATGGCCACGTCCGCTCCCTCGCGGGCGTAGAGGTAGGCGACGGCCCGGCCGATGCCGCTGTCGGCGCCGGTCACCAGCGCCACCTTGCCCTCCAGCTTGCCGGCCGCCTTGTACTTCGGGGCCCGCCACTGCGGCTGCAGCTCCATGTCCGCCTGAAGGCCCGGCTTGTCCAGCTTCTGCCGCGAATAGGGCGGCTTGGGCTCGGCCTGCACCTGCGGCTGCTCGTCCATCACCTGCGTTCCACCTGTCTGCTTATCGCTCCGTGCCATGGGTCGTCCTCCTCCCGTTGTTGAAGCGCGTCCGGAGACGCCGCTGGACGCCGCTGCAAAGTCAATACCAGCGTTGGCCGGCCGAGAAGTTTGCCCTGAAGAGGCTCCCGCCTCTCATGATGACGCGAACAGAATAGTTTCACCCAATATCTGACCGAGAGCTATAGAATCCATACATTGCCATGCATCTCCCTTCTTGACGGCTACACCTGCTGTAGCTAGAGTGTCAATTCCTGAAGCACGCCGAAGGAGTACCGAATTATGCGGAAGGAACGATTACTATTTGCGTTGGCGTTGACCCTGAGCTTAACCGCGGCCTGTGAAACCAAGCAAACAGTATCTATCTCTAGTGTCCCCTATCAGGAGACTGGGCCCGTTAAAGACGCGAGCTTTGCCGGAATTCGAAGAGTCTCGACCAGAATTACCCTTGAGCGGAATCATACCCAGGCCGAAATCGAGTCTACCCTCAGACAAGTGGTCGAGAACTTAGCGCATCGAGAGAATGCTGGAGCTGCCATTGTCTACGCCTATTATCCCGGAGATAACACCAGTGGTGTCTACACCGTTGCCATGGCAACTTACGGTCCGAATGGCCGCTGGGAGGATGTTGGTCGACCTGGACCAATGCAGTCAGTCATAGAGTTTAACGCGAACGCCTTCCCAGAGAGACAGCCTCCCGAAACCAAGAGCGCAACTTCGGCAGAGTCTCAGAAAAGAATCATTTGCAACAAATTCCAGATCAAGGTGAAGGAAGAGGGAACTCATTTATTTATCTCACTGGATACGGACCTCCCTGAGAACACCCAAGTCATGGTAACGATGGGCCGCGATTACAAAGCTACTATGAACGGAAAATCTGACACCTACACTGAAGCATACCTTGATACATCGAGCACAGTTAGCGAGTGGCGAGCCGTTCACCGCGTCGATATCCAAGACTCAATGTTTCGAACAGCGCTCGCCGACACTCTTGAACGCTCACGAGCGATGCATACAAACATGAAAGTGGGAAAAATTAGTGCAACTATCGATGTCCAATTCATTGTGCCAATCAATCAGGCAAATGCAAATTTTGGCAAAGGAAATGCCAATCTGGGGGGAGCTGTTGTTGTACAAAAGGGTTCGTGGAACCTCATTGACAAGGAACAATCCGTGCACCATCCGTTAAAGGGATGAGGATCCGAGGTCGACTGTCCTACTTGGACTGAGAGGATGGTAACGGTACAATCCGGCCGAGAGGTCGGCCTATGCGAGAGCCCAAACGGCATATCCCCCAGATCGTCGCGGTCTTCGCGCTGGCGGCGGCGAGCGCACTGTCTGCCGCCGAGACTCCCGCCGCCGCGCCGGCGCCGGACAGCCCACCCAAGATCCGCGTCGAGTCGGGCGTGCTCGCCGGCACCGCGGAGGGGGGCGTGCGGATCTTCCGCGGCATCCCCTTCGCCGCGCCGCCGGTGGGTCCGCTGCGCTGGAAGGCGCCGCAGCCGCCGGCCGCCTGGAGCGGCGAGCGGAGCGCCGCGGCGGCGGGACCGAACTGCATGCAGCGGACCGACAAGGACGGCGTCTCGCCCGGCGAGGGCCCGGTCGGCGAGGACTGCCTGACTCTGCAGGTGTTCGCGCCGCAGGAGGCGCACAAGGCGCCGGTCATGGTCTGGGTGCATGGCGGCGCCAACCTTCAGGGCTCGGGCTCGAAAGCGGTGTACGACGGCTCGGCCTTCGCCCGCGACGGCGTGGTGCTGGTGGCGATCAACTACCGGCTGGGTCCGCTGGGGTTCTTCGCCCACCCCGCCCTCACCCGCGCCGCCAAGCCGGACGAGCCGCTGGCCAACTATGGGGTGATGGATCAGATCGCCGCTTTGCGCTGGGTCCGGCGCAATATCGAAGCCTTCGGCGGCGATCCGGACAACGTGACGCTGTTCGGCGAATCCGCCGGCGGCCTGGACGCGCTGGTCCTGCTCTCGACGCCCGCGGCGCGCGGACTATTCACGAAGGCGATCGTGGAGTCGCCCGGCCGGAACTGGGAGCCGCTGCCGACGCTCGCCGCCGGCGAGGCGGACGGGCTGCGGGCGGCCTCGCGGGCCCTGCTCACCGCCGGCGCCACCGCCGATCAACTGCGGGCCATCTCCGCCCAGCGGTTGATCGCCGATATGGATTACGAATACGGGCCGGTCACCGACGGTCGCCTGTTGACCGAGAGCCCGGCCCAGGCCTTCGCCACCGGCCACGCCGCCGATCTGCCGCTGATCATCGGCTCCAACAGCTTCGAGGCCTCGCTCTTCTCGGAATCGTCCGCGAAGCTCGCCGACCTCTCGGCCGAGATGCGCGCGGCCTACGCCGGCGAGGCGGCCAGCGACCGGCAACTGGGGACCACCCTGTTCACCGACCGCTACTTCACCGCCCCCGTGCGCTGGTTCGCCCGCCGCGCCGCCGCGGGCGCGCCGGCCTGGCTCTACCAGTTCTCCTATGTGCGGCCGAGCCAGCGCGACAAGGTCCCCGGCGCCCCCCACGGTTCCGAGATCCCCTACGTGTTCGACACCTGGGACAAGCTCTCCGCCCTCTCGCGGCTGCTGCCGCCCGAAACCCGCGCGATGACGGCCCTGGTCCACTCGTGCTGGGTCGCCTTCGCCAAGGCGGGTGTCCCCGCCTGCCAGGGAGCCCCCGCGTGGCCCGCCTATTCGGCGGACCGCGACGAGCTGATGGAATTCGGCCTCACCACCGGGGTGCGCCGGCATTTCCGCCAGCCGCAGTTAGACGCCCAGGAGCACGCGGTTAAATTCCTGCCCTGAAAGGAGGCGCAATCATGCCCAAGATCACCGAGCTGCTGCTCGCCGAGCTCGAACGCGAGGCGGCCGGCACCCGCCGCGCCCTGGAGCGCGTGCCCGAGGGGCGCGACGACTGGAAACCGCACGAGAAGTCGATGCCGCTCGGCTATCTGGCGGCGCTGGTCGCCACGATGCCGGGGTGGATCGCCGCGATGATCGAGCAGGACGAGCTCGACGTCACCGCCCCGGGCGAGCAGAAGACGCGGAGCGTGAAGACGAACCGCGAGCTCCTGGAGGCGTTCGACAATGCGCTGGCCAAGGGGAAGGCGGCCCTCGCCGGCACCACCGACGAGCACCTGATGACCTCCTGGCGGATGCTCGCGCACGGCCACGTGGTGTCCGAGCAGTCGCGCTACCAGGCGATCCGCGACGGCGCCCTGAATCACCTCGCCCACCACCGCGGCCAGCTCACGGTCTACCTGCGGCTCAACGACGTCCCCGTCCCATCGCTCTATGGGCCGACGGCGGACGAGAAGGGGTTCTGACGCGGCTAGTCGGCGGCAGCTACTCGACTGCGATCATCACGCTGGAGGCCTTGATGACGGCATAGATCTCCTTGCCCTCCTCGAGGCCCAGGCGTTCCGCGCTGCTCTTGGTGACGATCGAGACGACCTCCTCGCCGCCGGCCAGCTCCACGACCACCTCCGTGTTCACCGCTCCCTCCGTGAGCCGTTTCACTTTCCCCTTCAAGACGTTGCGCGCGCTGAGCTTCATGGCGAGTCCTCCGGGCGTAAATCGGAATTATACTTTTCTGGATTTTACGGGATGGTCCCGTAGTCCCTCCGCGCGAGGAACGAATGAAAAACAGTCTGACACGAAACGTCGCCCTCACCGCCGCCGCTCTTTTCCTTTCGACGTTCGGGTCGGCCCTGCTGGCCGCCCCCACGCCGCCGGGCTCGGGCGCCACCGAAATCGCCTCGGTCGAGGCTCCCCTCCCCGTCTGGTTGAATCCGCCTCCCCAGGGCACCTGCAGCCTGACCTGCACCGGCGGCACCAGGGTCCTCACGACGACGAGCCTGAACGTGTGCTGCGCCAATCCGGGCACCCTCTGCCCGGCGGGAAGCCCACCGATCAATGGAACCTGGAAGCCGTTGTTCAACGGCCTCCTGGTGGACTGCGGGTTCGAGGGCTGAGGTCCCTTTCCTGGCACGCCTCGTGCTCATTTTTTCCGCACCGGCGTTAGGATGAAGCGGGTGGCTTCGGCCGTCGGAAGTCTTGAATCCAAGTGAAGGAGGAGCGATGGCTAAGAGTGGGAAGAAAGACGCCCTACAGAAGATCGACGTGCCGGGACGGGCCCGGCCGCTGGTGGGGCAGAAGGCGCACGAGATCCAGCCCTTCGGCACGCTGGTCAAGCTGCCGATCGCGCTCAGCGAGACGGCCTGCCGCCAGAGCGTGGAGAACCTGAACCAGGTGCTCGCCGACACGATCACGCTGCGGGATCTCTACAAGAAGCATCACTGGCAGGTCGCCGGTCACACTTTCTATCAACTGCACCTGCTCTTCGACAAGCACTACGAGGAGCAGAACGAGCTGGTGGACCAGATCGCCGAGCGCATCCAACTGCTCGGCGGAGTCAGCCTCGCGATGGCGGCCGACGTCGCGGAGACCACGATCATCCCGCGCCCGCCGCGGGGGCGCGAGGAGGTTCCGGTGCAGATCTCGCGGCTGCTCCACGCCCACGAGATCCTGCTGAAGGAATCGCACACCATGGCCGGCCAGGCCGACGACGCCGGCGACGACGGCACCAACGACCTGCTGGTGAGCGACGTGATCCGGACCAACGAGCTGCAGGTCTGGTTCCTCTCCCAGCACCTGGTGGACGTGCCGGTGGTGCGGGCCGACTAGGAAAAAGCACAGGGAGGAAAAGCACACGGACGAACACGGACTGCCACGGACGAGCACGGACAGCACATCCTGCTTCCGAGGTCCGTGAAAGTCCGTGCCTGTCCGTGTCAGTCCGTGTTCTTTCCTTCCCCCCCTACGACGACCTGCTCACGTACCTCTCCCACTCCGCGAGCCGCCCTTCGAGCTGCCGCCCCAGGGCCTCCAGCGAGGGGAGGTCGGTCGGCTCCCGGGGGAGCAGCGGCAGGTCCACCAGCGGCTGCTCGCGGGAGAGGAGCTTGGCGAGCTCGACCAGGCCGCGGCGGTCGCGATCGCCCGACCAGGTGAGGAGCTCCCAGCCGGTGGGCCGGCCGGGATCGTGCGAGACGGGAATCTCGCCGTCCACCACGAAGCGGGGGTGGAGGCGGTTGACCACGATCGGACCGAGGTTGTAGCCGGCCTCTTCGAGATGCCGGGCGAAGAAGAGGGTGTCGGGGATCCGTTCCTCGCCGGGGCCGGTGACCAGCACGAACAGCGTCCGCTTCGAGCGCAGCAGCTCCTCGACCTCCACGGCGCGGGCGCGGAACCCCTCGTAGAGTGGGCCGAAGGCCTGGAAGAACTCGGCCATGTCGCGCAGCAGGTCCATGCCGACCACGTCGTCGAGGAAGCGCTCGGCGCGGCGGCCGAGCATCCCCCACTTGGAGGCGGCCCGCAGGCGCCCCTCGTCGTCGAACCAGGGCTTGAGCGCCACCCGCAGGGCGCCGCTGTCGAGGAAGCCGACGATCCGCTTCGGCGCCTCCAGGAAGTCGAGCGCCTGACGGGTCGGGGGGGTGTCGAGCACCACCTGGCCGTAGCGGCCGTCGCCGGCGACCTCGAACAACCGCTCGACCGCCATATATTCGAGGATGCCGCCGAGGGTGCCGGAGAGGTGCTGATAGAAGCGGTTGTTGAGCACGCGGCGGCGCGATTCCTCGTCCGGCGCGTAGCGCTCGATCAGGCGGTCGAAGGTGAGGCGGGCGTCGAGCAGGCTGGCGTGGAGAGTCCCCGGGGCGTCGAGCGCCACCGGCATCTCGCGCAGCCGCGCCTCCTCCCCTACCCCCAGCGCCTGCTTCAAGCGCATCGAGGGGTCGAAGGTCATCACCAGCGTGTCCCTCCCCTCGCGGGCCGCGAGCACGCCGAGCGAGGCGGCGAGCGTGGTCTTGCCGACGCCGCCGGAGCCGACGACGATGATCAGTGGGTGCTGGCCGGAGATCAGGTCCATGGGTTCTCCCCTCACAAGGCGCCCCTCAGAGCGCCGCCGCGGCGGCGGCGAGGCAGCGGCCGAGAACGTCGAGCAGGGCTGGCCCGCGGTCGAGCGGCAGTTGCGGCAGTGAAATCCCGGGGCCCTGCCAGGATTCCTTCAGGCGGGCGAGCTCGCGCTCGTTGAGCTGCCGCCGGCGGCGCCAGAGCGAGACCAGCTCGTTCTCCGGGGCTCCGGAGACGGATGCGGGCGGCGCTTCCGGATATAAACCGTTGACCACCAGCAGCTCGGGATCGCGGTGCACCCGCCCCTGGAGCGACGCGCGCAGCTCCAGCGCCTCCTCCACCGGCATCTCCTCGGCGGCGGTCACCACCACCACGCCGCAGCGCTGGGGATCGGCGATCAGCGTCGCCAGGTCGGCCGCCATGCGCGCGAAGGGGCCGTTGGTGATCACTTCGGCCACCAGCGCCGGCGCGGCGAGCAGGGTGACGCCGTGACCGGTGGCCGGAGCGTCGAGGATCACGGTGTCGATCTGCGGCGTGCCCGGCTCGCCGATGCCCTGGAGCACGCGGTAGGCGTGGCCGAGAATGGCGATCTCCTTCAGGCCCGGCGCGCCGGTGGCGAACTGCTGATAGATCGGGCTGTTGAGCACGCGGCGGGTGAGGAGCTCCAGCTTGAGCTGGTCGCGCACCACCTGGTCGAGGACCTGCTGCGGCTTGAGGTTCTGCACCCAGAGGCGGGGCTCGGCGGCCATGATGGCGCCGCCCGAGGGGGGGGTGCCGATCATCTGGTGCAGGTTCTCCCGCGGATCGACCTCGACCACCAGGGTCCGGCGGCCGGCGGCGGCGAAGGCGCGCCCCAGGGTCGCCGAAACCACGGTCTTGCCGACGCCCCCCTTGCCGGTGACCACCACGAGCTGGCGCCGCGAGAGCTGTTCGAGCGGATTCATCCCTGAAATCTCCTTGCCGCGGTCTTTGCCGCAGAGCGGCATGACTATATCCGATCCGGACTGCCTCCCCTACCCTTCCGAGCGTTGCATTCCCCCCACTCGCCGCGATACAAACCGGCCTGTCATGTCTTTCCCAGAAACCCGGCTCCGCCGCTTTCGCCGTACCCCCGCCCTCCGCCGCCTCGTGCGGGAGACCCGGCTCTCTCCGGATCAACTGGTGCTCCCCCTCTTCGTGGTCCCTGGCGAGGGGGTAGCGAAGCCGATCTCCTCGATGCCCGGCGTCTTCCATCACTCGGTCGACCAGGTGGTCGCGACCGCCCGCGAGGCGCTGGCCGAAGGGGTCCGCAGCGTGATCCTCTTCGGCCTTCCCGAGTTCAAGGACGCGGTGGGGAGCGCCGCCTGGTCGCCGGACGGCATCGTCCAGCGGGCCCTGCGCGCCCTCACCGCCGAGGTGCCGGGGCTGGTGAAGATCGTCGACGTCTGCTTCTGCGAGTACACCGACCACGGCCACTGCGGCGTTCTGCACGGCCAGGAGGTGGACAATGACGAGACGCTCGCCAACCTCGCGCGGCAGGCGGTGTCGCTGGCCGAGGCGGGAGCGGACATCATCGCCCCCTCGGACATGATGGACGGCCGCGTCGGGGCGATCCGCCGGGCGCTCGACGCCGCCGGCTTCGCGGAGACGCCGATCCTCTCCTACGCCGTCAAGTTCGCCAGCGGCTTCTACGGCCCCTTCCGCGAGGCCGCCGAGTCGACCCCGCAGTTCGGCGACCGCCGCGCCTATCAGATGGACGCCGCGAACGGCCGCGAGGCGATGCGCGAGGCGGCGCTCGACGTCGAGGAGGGGGCGGACATGCTGATGGTCAAGCCCGCCGTCGCCTACCTCGACATCCTGGCCGAGCTCCGCCGGCGCTTCGACCTGCCGCTCGCCGCCTACCACGTCAGCGGCGAGTACGCGATGCTCAAGGCTGCGGCCGAGCGCGGCTGGATCGACTACGATCGCGTGATGATGGAAACCCTGATCGCCATCCGCCGCGCCGGCGCCGACCTGATCATCACCTACGCGGCGCGCGAGGCGGCGCGGTTGCTGGCGGCGGGGTGGGTGGAATGAGGGGACTCCGGGAGGCACTGTACGCCTGCGACCTCACCCCAACCCCTCTCCTGAAGGAGAGGGGCAAAAACCAGGAGACAACCTTCTTGAAGCCCCTCTCCTTCAGGAGAGGGGTTGGGGTGAGGTCGAGTGGCCACCGCGGCCGAGCCCAAGGAGCTTTCCAGTGACCTCCCTCATGGCCCGCGCCGAGCGGATCCTCCCCGGCGGCGTCAGCTCGCCCGTGCGCGCCTTCCGCGGCGTCGGCGGCACGCCCGTCTTCGTGCGCTCCGCCCAGGGCGCGTACCTCGAGGGCGAGGACGGCCGGCGCTACATCGACTACATCGGCGGCTACGGCCCGCACATCCTCGGCCATCGCCATCCGGCGATCGTGGCGGCGATCGCGGAGGCCCTCGGCCGGGGCACGGCGTTCGGCGCTCCGACGCTGGCTGAGGTGGAGATCGCGGAAACCATCGCCTCCGCCCTGCCGGGGGTGGACATGGTGCGGCTGGTGAACTCCGGCACCGAGGCCACGATGTCGGCCCTGCGCCTCGCCCGCGCGGCGACCCGGCGCGACAAGTTCCTCAAGTTCGAGGGTTGCTACCACGGCCACGCCGATCCCTTCCTGATTGCCGCCGGCTCCGGCGCGGCCACCATCGGCGTCCCGTCGTCTCCGGGGGTGCCGGCCGCCGTCATCGCCGACACCCTGCTCGCCCCCTACAACGACCTCGACGCCGTCGAGCGGTTGTTCGCGCAGGAAGGGGACGCGATCGCCGCGATCATCGTCGAGCCGATCGCCGGCAACATGAACCTGGTCCCCCCCATCCCCGGCTTCCTCCAGGGTCTCCGCGCCCTCTGCGACCGCCACGGCGCGATCCTGATCTTCGACGAGGTGATGACCGGCTTCCGGGTGGCCTGGAGCGGCGCGCAGGGATTGCTCGGCATTCAGCCCGACCTGACGACGCTCGGCAAGGTGATCGGCGGCGGCCTGCCGCTCGCGGCCTACGCCGGACGGCGCGACCTGATGAGCCAAATCGCCCCCGCCGGCCCCGTCTACCAGGCGGGCACCCTGTCGGGGAACCCGCTGGCCGTCGCGGCCGGCCGGGCGGCGCTCGCCGAGCTCGGCCGCGACGAGCCCTGCCCCTACGAGGTGCTCGAAGTCACCGGCGCCCGTCTGCAGAAGGGGATCGAAGCGGCCGGAGAGCGACACGGCATCGCTTGCCGGGTGGAACGCCAGGGCTCGATGCTCGGCCTCTTCTTCACCGCCGGCCCGATCCACCGGATGGAGGATGTCACCGCCACCGACCGGCCGCGCTTCTCCCGCGTCTTCCACCGGCTGCTCGACCGCGGTATCCATCTTCCCCCGTCACCGTACGAGACGATGTTCCTGTCGACCGCGCACGGCGAGGCGGAGATCGCCGCCACCCTCGAAGCCTTCGACGCCGCGTTCGCGGAAGAGGCCGCTTCGCCGGGGCCCGCATGACCCACTCGGACGTCATCGTCCTGGGCGGCGGCATCATCGGGCTCGCGGCCGCCCGCCAGCTCGCCCTGCGGGGATTGCGGGTGGAGGTCGTCGAGCGCTTGGCCCATGGCGCCGAGGCCTCGCTGGCCGCGGCCGGCATGCTCTCGCCGCTCGGCGAGACGACCACGCCCGGCCCCTTCCTAGACGCCTGCCGCGCCTCACGCGACCTGTGGGGGCCCTGGGTGGCGGCGCTGGAGAGCGAGACCGGCCTGTCGGTCGACTACGACACCAGCGGCTGCCTGCTAGTCGCCCTGAGCGAGGAGGACGAGGCCGGGCTCGATCGCATCGATCGCATTGTGCGCGCCGCCCGCGAGCAGGGCGAGCGGGCCGACGAGATGGAGATCGCCGCCCTGCGTCACTGGGTGCCGGACATCACCGCGGAGGCCCGCCGGGCCGTCCATCTGCCGGACGAGCACCGGGTGGACAACGTCCAGCTCTGCGCCGTGCTCGCGCAGAGCCTGGCGAAGCTCGAGGTCCCGATCCATTACGACAGCGAGGTCGTACAGGTCGAGCGCCGGCATCCGCAAGGGACGGTGCTGGTCCACGGCCATCACTGGCGCAAGGAGGCGCGCCTGCTGGTGCTCGCCGCCGGCGCCTGGAGTGGCCGCATCCCCGGTCTCCCGGAGCTGCCGCTCCGGCCGGTGCGCGGCCAGATGGTGCTGCTGGGGGGGATCGAGTGGCCCTGGCGCGGCGCCCTCCGGCAAGGGGATTTCTACGTCGTCCGCCGCGGCGCCACCGGGCTGCTGGTCGGCGCCACCGTCGAGGAGGCGGGTTTCGACAAGCACAACACCGTCGAGGGGATCGAGGATCTCCTCGCCTTCGCGCGCCGGCTCTTTCCGGACATCGGCCGCAAGCGGCTGGAGACCGTCTGGGCCGGTCTGCGGCCGGGCACGCCGGACGGCCTGCCGGTCCTGGGGAGGATCCCCGGCTGGCCCGCGGTCGTGGCCACGGGCCACTACCGCAACGGCATCCTGCTGGCCCCCTGGACGGCGCGGCACGTGGAGCGCCTGGCGCTCGACGCGGGCGAAATCGAAATCCCCGACTTCTCGCCGCAGCGTTTCCTCAGCCGCTCCTGAGGATATAATCCTCGTCCCGGAGGGGACTGCAACCGCTAAGATACGGCCGCCAAAAGGAGGGGCCTGGGAATGACTCACATCATCACGGAACCGTGCATCGGAGTGAAGGATTCGGCCTGCGTCGACGTCTGCCCGGTCGACTGCATCTACGGCAAGAACGAGGACTGGGAGATGCTCTACATCCACCCCGAGGAGTGCATCGACTGCGGCCTCTGCGTCGACGCCTGCCCGGTCGAGGCGATCTACCCGCTGGAGGAGGTCCCCGACAAGTGGAAGGCCTTCATCGCCAAGAATTACGAGCACTTCGGCCTCACCCCTCCCTGACTCCGGCCCTCCTCCAGGCCTCCAGCGGAAAGGCGCGGCTCCGGCCGCGCCTTTTTGGCTCCGGCGCAGAAATCTCCGCTCCTCCAGGGCGATATCGCTTCCGGCAAGGCGAAATCCGGCGCGCCAGCCCAAAATCCCGGGAGATGGGCTGTCGCGGCTCCGCCAAGCCAACGTCGCCAGAGACAAGCCGCCGTACTCTCCGCCAGCCCGATATCGCCGGAGACACGGCGACGGAGCTCCGCCAGCCCAAAATCCCGGGAGACAGGCTGTCGCGGCTCCGCCAAGCCGACGTCTCCGGAGACAGGCCGCCGTACTCTCCGCCAGCCCGATGTCGCCGGAGACACGGCGACGGAGCTCCGCCAGCTCGAAATCCCGGGAGACAGGCTGTCGCGGCTCCGCCAGGCCGACGTCTCCGGAGACAGGCCGCCGTACTTTCCGCCAGCCCGATGTCGCTGGAGACACGGCGGCGGAGCTCCGCCAGCCCGACATCCCGGGCGCCAGGCCGTTGCCGGCTCCGTCAGCGCGTCGCCGGCATCGCCAACCGGGCAGACCCCGCAGGCTTGCGTCGCGCTCACTAAGCTTTCAAGGGAATTTCCCACTGGGGAGGAATGGAAAATTCTCCTCGGATGTTCTATGATTTGAGTGTCGCGGACTCAATTGAAAAGGAGCCTCGACCTCTGGAGGGAGACGCTTGGACTACAAGGACTACTACGCATCGCTGGGAGTCAAAAAGGACTCGTCCCAGGAGGACATCCAGAAGGCGTACCGGAAGATGGCGCGCAAGTTCCATCCCGACGTCAACAAGGACCCTCAGGCCGAGGTCAAGTTCAAGGAGATCGGCGAGGCCTATGAGGTCCTGAAGGACCCGGACAAGCGCAAGAAGTACGACCAGTTCGGCTCCAACTGGAACCGGACGGGCGGTCCGCCGCCGGGCTACGAGGGGTTCGGCCAGGGAGGCGGCGGCTTCGACTTCAGGGACTTCCAGGGCGCCGGCGGCGGCGCGGGGTTCAGCGACTTCTTCGAGATGCTGTTCGGCGCCAACGGTCCGGGCGGCCGGCGGCGCGGCGGCGCGGCGGGGTTCGGCGGCGCGGGCGGCGGTTTTGTCCCTCAGGCGGGAGGCGACGCCGAGGCGGCGATCTCCATTTCGGTCGAGGAGGCCGTCCGTGGCGGCTCGCGCGAGATCGCGATCTCCGACCCGAACACCGGCCAGCGCAAGACGCTGACGATCAAGATCCCCGAAGGGGTCCGTTCGGGGCAGAAGATCCGCCTCTCCGGCCAGGGCTCGCCGGGAATGGGAGGCGGGCCCGCGGGCGATCTCTTCCTGAAGATCGAGATCGCGCCCGACCCCCGCTTCCGTGTCGAGGGCTCGGACATCCTGACCTATG
>DASWQX010000030.1:0-1709 GCA_036403495.1 Thermoanaerobaculia bacterium | reverse complement strand
CGGCGGCTTCCGCTGGGCGCGCTTCGCCGAGATGACCGACGCCGACTGGTCCTACCTGCTCAAGCTCAACCTCGACACCACCTTCCGCGTCTTCCGGGAGTGCGCCCGCCGTTTCGAGCGGGCGCGCGGCGGCGCGTTGGTCGCGGTGGCGGCACCGGCGGGTCTGCTGGGGGAGGCCGGGGTCGGCGGCTACGCCGCCACCAAGGCCGGGGTGCTGCGGATGGTCGAATCGCTGGCGCGCGAGCTGGCGCCCTCCGGCGGGCGCGCCAACGCCGTGCTCCCCGGCACCATGGACACCGCGGCGAACCGGGCAGCGATGCCCGACGCCGATCCTTCCCAATGGGCGAAGACCGAGGACGTGGCGGCGGTCATCCACTTCCTGGCGAGCCCCGGCGCGGCGGCCGTCAACGGCGCCGCGGTACGGGTGCCCGGACCCGCCCTATGAGCCATCTCGACTGTCACGTCTACTATGATTCGTCCCGCCAGCCCGTTCCCCCCGAGGATTGCGGGGATCGCGTCGACCTGGCCACCGACCCCGACGCCGCCGGCCGCCTCGCGCGGCTGGGGCTGTCGCCGGCGACCGACCTGCCGGCCGTGGTGCTGACCGAGCCGGACGGCAAGATCCGCATCGTCGCGGTGCGGCTCTCGGCGGAGGAGACCGCCAGGCTCGCGACGGGGCAGGGGATCCACAGCGACGCCGTGGTGGTCTACAGTTCCTCCTGGTGCCCGGACTGCCGGCGCGCCAAGCGGGTGCTGGAGGAGGCCGAGGCGCCGTTCGCCGAGGTGGACATCGACCAGGACCACGACGCCGAGGCGATGGTGCTCGAACGGAGCGGCGGCCGGCGGGTGGTGCCGACCCTCCGCTTCGACGACCGCGTGTGGGCGTTCAATCCGGCGCCGCCGCTGCTCCGCCGCCTGCTCAATGGCCGCGCCAGGGTCCAGCCGCGGCCCCTCAAAGAGACTGTCGAATGAAGGAGAGCGTTGCATGAAGATCGCCGTCTGCATCAAGCAGGTCCCCAACACCGAGGCGCGGCTGCGCGTCAGCCGCGACGGGCGGTGGGTGGAGGAGGAGGACCTGCCGTTCGTGATCAACGAGAGCGACGAGTACGCCTTGGAGGAGGGGCTCCGCATCGCCGAGGCGACCGGCGGCGAAGTGGTGGTGTTCAGCCTCGGGCCGGACCGCGTCAAGGAGGCGCTGCGCAAGGCGCTGGCGGTGGGAGCGGCGCGCGCCGTCCACCTCGCTGATCCCGCCTTCGCCGGTGGCGACGCCCTGGCGACCGGCCGGGCGCTGGCCGCCGCCCTCGCCCGCGACTCCTTCGACCTGGTGCTCACCGGCTCGCAGTCGGACGACGTGGGTTACGGCGGCACCGGCTCGGTGATCGCCGGCCACCTCGGCTGGCCGCACGTCTGGCTGGTGATGGGCGTCGAGCTGGAGGAGGGAAACGCCAGCGCCAAGGTGACCCGCGAGATGGAGAGCGGCGTCAACGAGGTGTCGCGCGTCCATCTGCCCGCCGTGCTGGAGGTGCAGGCGGGGATCAACCATCCGCGCTATGCCTCGCTCAAGGGGATCATGGCCGCCAAGAAGAAGGAGATCACCCTCGTCTCGCCGGCCGACCTCGGCCTCGACGCCGGACAGGTCGGAGCGGCGGGCTCGCGGCTGGAGATCGTCTCCGTCAGTTTCCCCGAATCGGGCAAGGGGGCTCAGATGC